>NZ_NKRF01000090.1:0-66590 GCF_003408955.1 Pseudomonas sp. GL93 | reverse complement strand
GTGGCATTGACCTGCGTAAGCGACGATCTGCGCCTGAGCAATTTCAATACACCTGAATGGCTGGCTGGGCAATCATTAGCGTGCACCGAAGAAGTCGACGGCACATTAATTAAAAGGGCAGAAACAGAATCGCTAAAATAATCCGCGAGTTCTGGCCACTAGCGTTAATAATTACCCCTCATTTATTCCGCAACAGGTGCCTTAGTGGATATCAAGCAGCTTAAATTCCTCATCGCGCTGGAGCAGACCCGGCACTTCGGCCAGGCGGCTGCGCGTTGCCACATCACCCAGCCGACCTTATCGATGCGTTTGCGGAATCTGGAGGATGAGCTGGGCCTGGAATTGGTTACCCGCGGCCAGCGTTTCGAAGGCTTTACAGAGGCCGGTGAACGCGTGCTCGCCTGGGCCAGGACCTTGCTCGCCGCCCATGACGGGTTGTTCGCCGAAGCGGCAGCCTGTCGCGGCCAACTGGTCGGTAATTTGCGTCTGGGTCTGGTGCCGCTCAGCGGCTTCAATCCGATCAGCTACATTCAGGGCCTATCCCATACCTTCCCGGAACTCAAGTTCAACCTGACCTCGATGAGCTCGGACAAAATCATCGAAGCGCTGGGCACTAACCAACTGGACCTGGGGGTGTGTTACCTGGACCACGTCAACGCCAATTACCTAGAGTTTTTCGAACTGGGCGAAACCCGCGTCGGCCTGCTGTACGACACGCGCCACTTCCATTTCGAAGGCACCGAAATGAGCTGGGAAGACGCCGCCGAACTGCCCCTAGGCATGATCAGCAATGGCATGCACTATCGAAAGTCCATTGACCTGAGCTTTCGCAGCCGCGGCCTCGACCCCCAACCCATACTCGAGAGCGATTCGACGTATCAGCTGTTCCAGGCGATCCACAACGGTTTTTGCTGCGCGATTATGCCCCTGGACAGCGGCTTGGAAAGCCCGATCGAAAACCTGGCCTTTATCAACCTTCCGGACGCCAGCGTACTCGCGCCGCTGGGCATGGTGATGCGCAAAACCGAACCCCGCTCGGCCATCGCCGAAAAGTGTTTTGCGCAAGCCCAGAAATTGTTTGCCGCCAAGGGTACGGTCTAGCGTACGGGAGGGATGTTGATGGAGAGAGCAATGACTGCATTGCTACGCGAACCCGGCCTCATCGTGCTGAACTGCTTGCGCCGCCACACGGTCCCAACTCATACGCTCATCGCTACAGGAATATTTCCATGACGCTCCCCCAACACATGACCTTGATTGAAATTACCGCGCCGGGTGACCCGCACGTTTTGCAGCCTCGGCAAGCCGACGTACCGGTGGCCGGGCCGGGCGAGATTCTGATTCGCGTGCACGCCGCCGGGGTCAACCGCCCAGACGCCCTGCAACGCGCGGGCAAATACCCGATGAAACCCGGCATGAGCCCGATTCCGGGGTTGGAAGTGGCCGGTGAAGTGGTGGCGGTGGGCACTGGCGTTAATGAATACCGCCTGGGCGACAAGGTCTGTGCCCTGACCAATGGCGGCGGCTATGCGCAGTATTGCGCGGTGCCGGCCAGCCAGGCGCTGCCGATTCCCGTGGGCATGGACTGGATTCAGGCGGCTGCCGTGCCGGAAACGTTCTTTACAGTCTGGGCCAACCTGTTCGGCCTCGGCGGTGCCCATAAAGGCCAGCGCGCCTTGATCCACGGCGGCACCAGCGGCATCGGCACCACCGCGTTGATGCTCTGCCAGGAGTTCGGCATCCAGGCATTCGCCACGGCGGGCAGCGCTGACAAATGCGCGGCGATTGCCAAACTCGGTGCCGAGCCGATCAACTACCGCGAACAGGCATTTGCCGAGGTCATCGCCAAACAGACCGATGGCAAAGGCGTCAACGTGATCCTCGACATCATGGGCGCCTCGTACCTGAACAATAACCTCAAGGCCCTGGGCATGGACGGCCACCTGGTGATCCTCGGCTTCCTCGGTGGCGGCAAGGCCAACGACGTCGACCTGCTGACCATCCTCGGCAAACGCGCGGTAATCACCGGTTCACTGTTGCGCGCCCGCACGCGGGAAGAAAAGGCTGAAATTGCCGAGCAACTGCGCGAACACGTGTGGCCTGTACTCAGTGCCGGGCGCTGCCTGCCGATTATCGACCAGGTCTACGCCTACACCGACGCCGCCCAGGCCCATGCGCGGATGGAAGGTGGGGACCATATCGGCAAGATTGTGTTGCGGGTGGAGTGAGGCGCTTTTGATGTGAGGAGGGGTTGCCTTGATGCCAGTCAGTCAAGCGCAGATCTCTGTGGGAGCGGGCTTGCTCGCGAAAGCGGTGGGCCAGTCAACATACATGTTTGCTGGGCCGACGCCTTCGCGAGCAAGCCCGCTCCCACATTTGATTTTCATTGGTTTGAGCATCGCGTGTCACTGGTGTGCGGCATACACCGGGTAATCCACATACCCCGCCTGCGTCCCGCCATACAAGCCTTCGGCCTTCAACGCATTCAACGGCCAGCCATTGAACAGCCGTTGGGGCAAATCCGGGTTGGCAATGAAAGGCCGTCCAAAAGCGATCAGGTCCGCCAACCCGGCCTCTACCAGCCGTGCGCCGCGCTCGGCGGTGTAGCGCCCGGCGTAGATGATCCTGCCGCTGAAGGTGGCGCGCACGGCCTGGCGAAATGTGTCGGGCAGGTCGGGGGCGTTGTCCCAATCGGCCTCGGCAATGGACACATAGGCGATGCCCGACGCTTCCAGCACTTTGATCGCTTCGATATAGGTAAGGTGCGGGTCTTCTTCCACCAGGCCGATGTAGACCCGGTCCTGATCGGTGCCACTGAACAGCGGCGAAAAGCGCACGCCCAGGCGTTCCGGCCCCACCACCTTGCACACCGCTTCGACAATCTCGCGCAGCAAGCGCAGGCGATTGTCCAGCGAGCCGCCGTATTCATCCTCACGAAGGTTCGAATGGGCCGAGATGAACTGGTTGACCAGGTAGCCGTTGGCCGCGTGAATTTCCACGCCGTCGAACCCGGCGTCCAGGGCATTGCGCGCAGCCTGGGCGTAGTGCCCTACCAGCTCTTCGATTTCCAGCATGGTCAAGGCACGGGGGACGGGTGGCTGCACCAGTTCCCCCACACCCGGCCCGGTTTCAATGAAGGCTTTGGCTTGCAACGCCGGCAGCGCAGACGGGCCCACCGGGGCACCACCGTCAGGTTGCAGCGCGTTATGGGACACCCGCCCCACGTGCCATAGCTGGGCGAAGATCACACCGCCCTCGGCATGCACCGCTGCGGTGACTTTGCGCCAACCCTCGATTTGCGCCGGTGTATGAATGCCCGGTGTCCACGCGTAGCCCTGGCCCCGAGGTTCGATCTGCGTACCCTCGCTGACCATGAACCCAGCACTGGCCCGCTGACGGTAGTACTCGGCCATCAGGTCGGTGGCGATATTACCCGGCTGGGCGCTGCGCTGGCGGGTCAGCGGCGGCAGTACGACACGGTTGTTCAAGCGGTGATGCCCCAGCTTGATCGGGGGGTTCAAGATGCAGTCAGGCACGGCGATATTCCAAATTCAGGACGAACGAAAACCGTGGCGACTCCTGGGAGTCGCCACCGCATAGATCAGTGGATTAACTTAAGCGCAGAGTGTCAGCAGGGCCTTGGCCACTTCGCTGGAGCTGCCTGGGTTTTGCCCAGTCACCAGCAAGCCATCGACGATGACGAAGGATTGCCAGTCGGCGCCCTTCTCATACTGGCCGCCCAATTTACGGAATTCATCTTCAATCAGGAACGGCACGACCTCGGTCAACTGCACGGCGGCCTCTTCCGAGTTGGAAAACCCGGTGACGCGGCGACCCTTGATCAACGGCTCACCGTTGACCGCCTTGACGTGACGCAAAGCACCCGGTGCATGGCACACAAAGCCGATGGGCTTGCCGGCCCGCTCGAAGGCTTCGATCAGCGCGATGGACACCGGCGACTCCGCCAGGTCCCACAGCGGGCCGTGGCCGCCTGGGTAGAACACGGTGTCGAAGTCGGCGGCGTTGACCGAGTCCAGCTTCACGGTGGTCGCCAAGGCTTGCTGCGCAGCCGAGTCTTTGCCGAAGCGCTCGGTCTGCTCGGTTTGCGCATCCGGTTCATCGCTCTTGGGGTCCAACGGCGGCTGGCCGCCGGCCGGGGAAGCCAACACCACTTCGGCGCCAGCGTCCTTGAACGCGTAATAAGGTGCGGCAAATTCTTCGAGCCAGAAGCCGGTCTTGCGCCCGGTATCGCCAAGCTGGTCGTGAGAGGTCAGTACCATTAATACTTTCATTTTCCAGTGCCTCGATCGATGTGAATAACAGTTGCCTCATGTTAGGCAGCGAGGCGTTGGCTCACAATGTCATATCCGCAAGGATTGCGGACACGCACCAAAGTCGGTTGCCGTTTGCCGGGCACACGCCGACAATCGCCTCTCCCCCGCCCCTTGGAGAGATGCAATGCACAGCGTTGCGCTGATGGTTTACCCGAATTTCCAGTCGTTGAGCCTCAGCCTGGGCTCGGTGTTCGAGTGCGCCAACCTGCTGCGCGGCGAGCCGGCCTATGAGTTTCACCTGGTGTCGGAAAGCGGCGGCGCCGTGATGACCTCCCAGGGCTTTTCGGTGAACACCAGCACGCTGCGCCCAGAGGGCTATGACACCTTGATTGTCAGCGGCTACCTGGAGTTTCGCCTGCCGGAAGCCAACCTGCTGGAGCTGGTCAAGGCCGCGTCCGCGCAGTCGCGCCGGGTGGCGTCCTTATGCATGGGCATCTTTGTACTGGCCGAGGCAGGCCTGCTGGCTGGCAAGCGCACCACCACCCACTGGATCCATGCGCCGGCATTTCGCAAACGCTATCCGGATATCCACCTGGAAGAAGACAAGTTGTTCATTGTCGACGGCCAGGTGTGGACCGGTGCGGGCATGAGCGCCGGGGTCGACCTGGCGCTGGCGATGGTGGAGGACGACCTGGGCAGCGGCCTGGCCCGGCGCATTGCACGCAAGCTGGTGATTGCCCAGCGCCGCGGCAGCGAGCAGTCGCAACTGTCGGCCTTGCTGGAGCTGGACCCCAAGTCCGACCGCGTGCAGTTGGCCCTGGCCTATGCCCGTGAAAACCTCACCCATGATTTGTCGGTGGACGCCCTGGCCGACGTCGCCCGGCTCAGCCCCCGCCAGTTCAGCCGGGTGTTTCGCGAAGAAACCGGTCAGACCCCGGCCAAGGCCATCGAGGCCCTGCGCGTGGAAGCTGCGCGGGCGATGATGGAAACCAGCCGCCACCCGGTGGAAGTGGTGGCCCGCGAAACCGGGTTTGGAGACCGCGAACGCATGCGCCAGGCGTTCCTCAGGGCCTTCGGGCAGCCGCCCCAGGCGATGCAGCAGGTGCTGTTCAACCCGGGCTAGGCCCGTGACGGCCTGACAGCCGGCGCCTATCTACCTGAAGTCCCATGATCCAAATGTGGGAGCTGGCTTACCTGCGATGGCGGCCTACCAGCCAACACTTACCTACCTGACACCCCGCGATCAAACTGTGGGAGCGGGCTTGCTCGCGAAGGCGGCCTGACAGTCAACACAGTTGGATTTTGTACATATCCATTGCTGCGGTAACGGCCACTTAGGGTTCCGCTCTGACAGCGGGTCACTTTGGAAAAGAGCCCCAAAGTAACCAAAGGGCTCTTGCCCCACCACTCGGCACCTCGCTTGGGCTCGGTGTGCCCGTAATCCGCCAGTGATTTGGGGGGCCGCCGCCACGCGCCATCCATGGCGCGGGGCGGCTAAACCGGCATCCCTGCCGGTTTACCCCCCAAATCCCTGTCGAATTCCGGCCAGCGTGGTTTAACGGGGCGCCTGAGATCAAAAGCAGATCAAGAGCAAGATCAAGAGCGGCTCGCTTCGCATCGTGGTTACCAGGGGGGCAGCACATTCGACATCTCTGTCGATTGAACGGACGCCATCGCAGGCAAGCCAGCTCCCACAGTTGAGCGCGGGGCGTCAGGTAGATAGGTGTCGGTTGGGAGGGCGTCATTGCAAGCCAGCCTCCACGGTTTGATCGTGGGGGCATCAATCAGATCAGCGTCAATTTCTGAAGCACCCAGGGGCATTTTCTTCAATACCCTCGTCGCCCGGCGCGTTACCGTGATCTCAACATCGTTGGCATCACACAAGGAACTGTAATGAGCTTGATCCTCTCCATGGCCGCTTTTGCCTTGGCCACGTCCATCACGCCCGGCCCCGTCAATGTGGTTGCTTTAAGTGCCGGCGCGCGTTTCGGTTTTGTCGCCAGCCAGAAACATGTGTTGGGCGCCGCCGTAGGTTTCACCTTATTGCTGATACTGATCGGCCTGGGGCTGCACGAAGTGCTGGTGCGCTGGCCGATCCTGATCCAATTGATCCGCTGGGGCGGGGTCGCGTTCCTGTTGTATATGGCGTGGAAACTCGCCGTGGACGATGGTCGGCTGGACGCTGACGGTGCCCACACCGCGCCGTCGATGCTGTATGGCGCGATCATGCAGTGGCTCAACCCGAAAGCCTGGCTGGCGTGTGTGGCAGGCATGGGGTTGTTTGTGGCTGATGGCGATGCGGCGCAGGTGTGGTTGTTTGCCGCCCTTTACCTGGTGATCTGCTACCTGTCGGTGGCGTGCTGGGCGTATGCGGGGTCTTTTTTACGCCGCTACTTGAACAACCCCAAAGGTGTGCGGCTGTTCAACCGCTCAATGGCCGCGTTGCTGGTGGCCAGTGTGGGTTATTTGCTGATGGCTTGAGGTTCTCGCGGTATTGCCCCGGCGTGGCCGCGAAGTGTTGTTTGAAGGTGCGCTGGAAGTGCGCCTGGTCGGCAAAGCCCGCGGCCAGGGCGACGTCGGCAATCAGTGCGCCATTGCGCAGTTGGCTGCGGGCGAACTGGATGCGTCGGTTGACCATGAAGGCGTGGGGCGTCAAGCCGTAATACTGCTTGAACGCGCGGATCAGGTAAGACGGCGACAGGTCGGCAGCCTGGCAAATGTCTTCGAGTTTCAAGGCCTGTGTGCAGTAAGCGCGGATGTAGTCGGCGGCGCGTTCGAGTTTGTGGTTGACCTCGCGTACCGGTGCCAATGAAGGGTTCAGGCGCTGTTGCACCTCGGTGAAGTAACTCACCAGCGCGCTCTGTTTTTGCAGCAGTTCGGCCTGTTCATCCACTAGCGTGCGGTACAGGTCGAGCAAGCCGTGGTACAGCGCGGTGTCGCGGGTATGGGGTGTGTCGAATGGCCGGTAGCCCTGGTCGGTACTGAACCCCAGCTGGTATTGCAGGTCGGTCAGCCAGGGCGTGTCGAGGTACAGCATGTGGTAGGACCAGGGCTGGTCATGGATGGGGTTGCACGCATGCACATCGCCTGGGTTCATCAGCACCACGGTGCCGGCGCTGATTTCGAAGGTGTGCGCGCCGTAGTGGTAATAGCTGCAGCCCGTGGTGATCGCGCCGATGGAAAAATGCTCATGGGCGTGCCGGGTGTAGGTGACCTTGCGCCCGTCGGCGATGGTACGCGCTTCGATGAACGGCAGGCGTTCGTCGCGCCAGAAGCGCGGCGTGTCTGTGGGGCGGGCGATAGGGTTGAGCGTCATGGCGTCAGTTCTCCTGCATGTGCACCCGCGTTACGTCAGGCCGGTACCAAAAAAGCCGCCTTGAGCAACTGCCGGGTATAGGCATGTTGCGGGTCAGCAAAAATAGCCTGGGCATCGCCTTGCTCTACCACCTGGCCTTGCTTGACCACCATCAATTGGTGACTCAGCGCCTTCACCACCGCCAGGTCATGGCTGATAAACAGGTAGGTCAGGTTGTATTTGGCCTGCAAGCCGCGCAGCAACTCTACCACCTGGCGTTGTACCGTGCGGTCCAGGGCCGAGGTGGGTTCGTCCAGCAGGATCAGGCGCGGCTTGAGCACCAGCGCTCGGGCAATAGCGATGCGTTGGCGCTGGCCGCCAGAGAATTCATGGGGGTAGCGATGCCGGGATTCGGGGTCCAGGCCCACTTCCTTGAGCGCTGCGATAATCGCCGCTTCCTGTTCGGCGGGCGTGCCCATCTTGTGGATACGCAGGCCTTCGCCAACGATCTCGCTGACGCACATGCGCGGGCTCAGGCTACCGAAGGGGTCCTGGAACACCACCTGCATTTCCCGGCGCAACGGGCGCACCTGCTGTTGGCTGAGGCGGTCCAGTTGCTGGCCTTCGAAGCGAATCCCGCCCTGGCTGCCGATCAGGCGCAAAATTGCCAGGCCCAGGGTGGATTTGCCCGAGCCACTTTCACCGACGATGCCCAGGGTTTGCCCTTGGGGCAGGCTGAAATTGATGCCGTCCACGGCCTTGACGTAATCCACGGTATTGCGCAAAAAGCCTTTCTTGATCGGGAACCAGACTTTCAGGTCGTCCACTTCCAGCAGCGGTGGGCCGACCGCGTTGTTGGCCGGCCCGCCACTGGGCTCCGCCGCGAGCAATTCCTGGGTGTAGGGATGCTGGGGCGACTGGAACAGTGTCTCGCAATCGGCCTGTTCAACGATGCAACCTTGCTGCATGACGCAAACGCGATGGGCGATGCGTCGTACCAGGTTGAGGTCGTGGCTGATCAGCAGCAGCGCCATGCCCAGCCGCGCCTGCAGCTCCTTGAGCAATTCCAGGATCTTCAACTGCACGGTGACGTCGAGGGCCGTGGTCGGCTCATCCGCGATCAGCAACTCAGGCTCGTTGGCCAATGCCATGGCGATCATCACCCGCTGGCGCTGGCCGCCGGACAGCTCATGGGGCAGGGCCTTGAGGCGTTTGTGCGGTTCGGGGATGCCCACCAGTTCCAGCAACTCCAACGTGCGCTGGGTGGCGACCTTGCCGGTAAGCCCCTTGTGCAGCCCGAGCACTTCGTTGATCTGCTTTTCGATGGAGTGCAGCGGGTTCAGGGAGGTCATCGGCTCCTGGAAGATCATCGCAATGCGGTTGCCGCGTATATGCCGCAGGGTCTTCTCTTTGAGCGTCAGCAGGTCTTGCCCTGAATACTCGATAGTGCCAGACGGATGCCTGGCCAACGGGTAGGGCAGCAGGCGCAGGATCGAATGGGCGGTGACCGATTTGCCCGAACCGCTTTCGCCCACCAGCGCCAGGGTTTCGCCGCGCTTGATGTCGAAGCTCACGTGGTTGACCACCCGGTGATGATGCTCGCCGGTGACGAACTCGACACCGAGGTCGCGGATTTCGATCAGATTGTCCGGATTCATCTCATTTCCTCGGGTCGAACGCATCGCGAGCGGACTCGCCGATAAACACCAGCAGGCTCAACATGATCGCCAGCACCGCGAAGGCACTCATGCCCAGCCACGGCGCCTGCAGGTTGGATTTTCCCTGGGCCACCAGCTCACCCAGCGATGGCGAACCTGCCGGCAGCCCGAAGCCGAGAAAGTCCAGGGCGGTGAGGGTGCCGATGGCGCCGGTGAGAATGAAGGGCAGGAAGGTCATGGTCGAGACCATCGCGTTAGGCAGGATGTGACGGAACATGATTGCGCCGTTCTGCATGCCCAGCGCCCGCGCCGCGCGCACGTATTCCAGGTTACGCCCGCGCAGGAACTCGGCGCGCACCACATCCACCAGGCTCATCCAGGAAAACAGCAGCATGATCCCCAGCAGCCACCAGAAGTTGGGTTGCACGAAGCTGGCCAGGATGATCAGCAGGTAGAGCACCGGCAAGCCGGACCAGATCTCCAGGAAACGTTGCCCGGCCAGGTCGACCCAACCGCCATAAAAGCCCTGCAAGGCGCCAGCAATTACGCCGATGATCGAGCTGAGTATGGTCAGGGTCAGGGCGAAGAGCACCGACACGCGAAAGCCGTAGATCACCCGCGCGAGCACATCGCGCCCCTGGTCATCGGTGCCCAGCAGGTTGACCGAGGACGGCGGCGCCGGGGCCGGGACTTTCAGGTCGTAATTGATGCTCTGGTAGCTGAACGGAATCGGCGCCCACAAGGTCCAGGCGTCCTTGGCTTTTAGCAGTTCCTGGATGTACGGGCTCTTGTAGTTGGCTTCCAGCGGGAATTCACCGCCGAAGGTGGTCTCCGGGTAGCGCTTGAGCGCCGGGAAGTACCAGCCGCCGTCGAAGTGCACTGCCAGGGGCTTGTCGTTGGCAATCAATTCGGCGCCCAGGCTCAGTACGAACAGCACCAGGAACAGCCACAGCGACCACCAGCCGCGTTTGTTGGCCTTGAACCGCTCGAACCGGCGGCGATTGAGGGGGGACAGGTTCATCTCAATGCTCCCGGCTGGCAAAGTCGATACGCGGATCGACCAGGGTGTAGGTGAGGTCGCCGATCAGTTTCACGATCAGCCCCAGCAGGGTGAAGATAAACAGCGTGCCGAATACCACCGGGTAGTCACGGTTGATCGCTGCCTCAAAGCTCATCAGGCCCAGGCCGTCGAGGGAGAAGATCACCTCCACCAGCAACGAGCCGGTAAAAAAGATGCCGATGAAGGCCGAAGGGAAACCGGCGATCACCAGCAACATGGCGTTGCGGAATACGTGGCCATACAGCACACGGCGATTGGTCAGGCCCTTGGCCTTGGCGGTGACCACGTACTGCTTGTTGATCTCGTCGAGAAAGCTGTTCTTGGTCAGCAGGGTCATGGTCGCGAAGTTGCCGATCACCAGGGCGGTGACGGGCAGCGCCAGGTGCCAGAAGTAATCGAGGATCTTGCCGCCCCAGCTCAACTCGTCGAAGTTGTTGGAGGTGAGCCCGCGCAAGGGGAACCAGTCGAAATAACTGCCACCGGCAAACACCACGATCAGCAAAATCGCAAACAGGAACGCCGGTATCGCATAGCCGACGATGATCGCCGAGCTGGTCCACACATCGAAATGGCTGCCGTGGCGCGTGGCCTTGGCGATCCCCAGGGGGATAGACACCAGGTACATGATCAGGGTGCTCCATAACCCGAGGGAAATGGATACCGGCATCTTTTCCTTGATCAGGTCGATGACCTTGGCGTCCCGGAAAAAGCTGTCACCGAAGTCCAGCTGGGCGTAGTTCTTGACCATGATCCACAAGCGTTCCGGCGCCGACTTGTCGAAGCCGTACATCTTTTCGATTTCCTTGATCAGCGCCGGGTCCAGGCCCTGGGCGCCACGGTAGCTGGAACCGGCCACCGCGACTTCGGCCCCGCCGCCAGCAATGCGGCTGGTGGCGCCGTCGAAGCCTTCGAGCTTGGCGATCATTTGCTCCACCGGGCCGCCGGGAGCGGCCTGGATGATGACGAAGTTGATCAGCAGGATCCCGAACAGCGTGGGGATGATCAGCAACAGGCGGCGAACAATATAGGCCAGCATTTAATCGCCTCCGCTCGCCGCATCGGCGCGTGTGTCCAGGGGGACGGCAGGTGTGACGTCGGGTTTGCTCCACCAGGTGGCGGTGCCGACGTCGTAGCGTGGCGAGACCTTGGGGTGGCCCAAGTGGTCCCAGTACGCGACGCGGAAGGTCTTGATGTGCCAGTTGGGGATCACGTAGTAGCCGAACTGCAACACGCGATCCAGCGCCCTGGCGTGGGCGATCAGGCTTTGGCGCGAACCGGCGTCGATCAACTCTTCCACCAACTGGTCGACGGCGGGGTCCTTGAGGCCCATGTAATTGCGGCTGCCGGGCTTGTCGGCGCTGGAGGATTTCCAGAACTCGCGCTGCTCGTTACCCGGCGAGGTGGATTGCGGGAAGCTGCCCACCAGCATGTCGAAGTCGCGGGAACGCAGGCGGTTGACGAACTGCGAGACGTCCACCCGACGAATCACCAGGTCGATGCCCAGGTCTGCCAGATTGCGCTTGAACGGCAGCAGGATGCGCTCGAACTCGGTCTGGGCCAGCAGGAACTCAATGGTCACCGGTTTGCCGGTACTGTCGACCATTTTGTCGTCAACAATCTTCCAGCCCGCTTCTTGCAGCAGTTGGTAGGCCTCGCGTTGCTGGGTGCGGATCATGCCGCTGCCGTCGGTGTGGGACGGTTCGAATGCCTGGGTGAAGACTTCGCCAGGGATCTTGTCGCGCAGCGGCTCGAGAATTGCCAGCTCGTCCGGGCCGGGTAGGCCGGTGGCGGCCATTTCCGAGTTTTCGAAATAGCTGCGGGTACGGGTGTAGGCACCGTTGAACAGCTGCTTGTTGCTCCATTCGAAATCCAGCAACAGGCTGATGGCCTTGCGCACCCGCACGTCCTGGAACATCGGCTTGCGCATGTTGAACACAAAACCCTGCATGCCGGTGGGGTTGCCGTTGGGAATTTCTTCCTTGATCAAGCGGCCTTCTTTCACCGCTGGAATGTTGTAGGCATTGGCCCAGTTCTTGGCGCTGAACTCCAGCCAGTAGTCGAACTGCCCGGCCTTCAAGGCTTCCAGGGAGACGGTGCTGTCGCGGTAGTAATCGGTGATGCGGGTATCGAAGTTGTAGAAGCCCTTATTGACCGGCAGGTCCTTGGCCCAATAATCCTTGACCCGCCCGTAGCGAATCATACGGCCTGGCTTGACCTCGGCCACCTGGTAAGGCCCGCTGCCCAGGGGAACTTCCAGGGTGCCCTTGGAAAAATCCCGGGTCGCCCACCAGTGTTTGGGCAGCACTGGCAATTGCCCCAGGATCAGCGGCAACTCGCGGTTGTTGGTGCGCTTGAACTTGAACAGCACGCGCAACGGGTCTTCGGCCACCACCTCATCGACGTCGGCGTAGTAGTTGCGGTACAGAGGGTTGCCTTCCTTGATCAGGGTCTGGAAGGTGAACACCACGTCTTCAGCGCGGATCGGGTGGCCGTCATGGAAGCGCGCTTCGGGGCGCAGATAGAAGCGCACCCAGCTGTTGTCCGGGGCTTTTTCGATCTTGCCGGCCACCAGGCCATATTCGGTAATGGGTTCGTCCAGGCTCTGCATGGCCAGGGTGTCGTAGATCAGCGGCAGGTTGTCTGCCGGCACGCCCTTGCTGATATAGGGGTTGAGGCTGTCGAAGCCGCCCATGGCCGATTCGCGGAAGGTGCCGCCCTTGGGGGCGTCGGGGTTTACGTAGTCAAAATGCTTGAAGTCGGCGGGGTACTTGGGGGGCTCGTTGTAGAGGGTCAGCGCATGTTGTGGCGCGGCTTGGGCCGCGGTGCACAGCAACAGGCTGGCGAGCAGGGTAGTACGCAAGGACATCATTGGGCTTTCTCCGAAGCTTTCAGCCACCACGCGCTCAGGCCCAGGCTATAGGGCGGCGTGGTGACAAAGGCGAACCGGTTGCGGTACGCCAGGCGATGATAGTTGAGGTACCAGTTGGGAATGCTGTAGTGCTGCCACAGCAGCACCCGGTCCAGGGCGCGGCCGGCAGCCAGTTGTTCTTCGCGGGTCTGTGCCGCCAGCAGTTGGTCCAGCAGGTGGTCGACCACCGGGTTGGCGATGCCGGCGTAATTCTTGCTGCCTTTGATTGCGGCCTGGCTGGAGTGGAAGTACTGCCACTGCTCAAGACCGGGGCTCAAGGTCTGGTTGAGAGTCATCAGAATCATGTCGAAATCGAATTGATCGAGGCGCTGTTTGTACTGTGCGCGGTCAACGGTGCGCAAGCGGGCGTCGATGCCGATGCGGGTCAGATTTTCGACATAAGGTTGCAGGATGCGCTCAAGGTTCGGGTTGACCAACAGGATTTCCAGGCGCAGCGGTTGCCCGTCCTTATCCAGCAGGCGCTGCCCTGACAGTTTCCAGCCGGCCTCGCCTAGCAGGGCCAGGGCCTGGCGCAGGGTTTCGCGGGGGATGCCGCGACCATCGGTGTGCGGCAGGCTGAACGGTTGGGTAAACAGCGCGGCCGGCAGTTGGTCGCGGTAGGGCGAGAGCATCAACCACTCATGGCCCAGGGGCAGGCCGGCGGCCGAGAATTCACTGTTGGGGTAATAGCTCACCGAACGCTTGTAGGCACTGCTGAACAGGGTGCGGTTGGTCCATTCAAAATCGAACATCAACCCCAGGGCTTCACGCACCTTGACCTGGCTGAACGCCGGCCGCCGGGTATTCATGAACAGGCCCTGGCTCTGGGTGGGGATCTGATGGGCGATCTGCGCCTTGATCACATCACCGCGGTTGACCGCCGGAAAGTGGTAGCCCGTGGCCCAGTTCTTGGCCTGATGCTCGATATAAATATCAAATTCACCGGCCTTGAAGGCTTCAAAGGCCACGTCGCTGTCGCGATAGAACTCCACTTCGACCTTGTCGTAGTTATAGAAGCCCTGGTTGACCGGCAGGTCTTTGCCCCAGTAATCCTTGACCCGTTCAAACACCAGTTGCCGCCCAGGCGCAACCTTGGTGATGCGATAAGGCCCACTGCCCAGGGGCGGCTCGAAGGTGGTGGCCTTGAAGTCACGGTTTTTCCAATAGTGCTGGGGCAGCACCGGCAGTTCTCCCAGGCGCAGGATCAGCAAGGGGTTGCCGGCGCGCTTGAACACAAAGCGGATGCGGTGGGGGTTGAGGATATCGACCCGGGCCACTTCCTGCAGGTTGGTGCGGTACTGCGGGTGGCCTTCGGTCAGCAGGGTGCGATAGGAAAACGCCACGTCATCGGCGGTGATCGGCTTGCCGTCGTGAAAGCGTGCTTCGGGGCGCAGATTGAACACCACCCAACTGCGGTCCTCGCTGTATTCCACCGATTGGGCAATCAGGCCATAACTGGAGGTGGGTTCATCGCCGGACGGCGCGTATTGCCCGGTGCCCACCATCAAGGGTTCATTGAGCTCGTTGACGCCGTACTGCAGGAAGTTGGCGGTGGAAACCGGGCTTGAACCTTTGAAGGTATAGGGGTTGAGCGTATCGAAGGTGCCAAATGCCATCACCCGCAATGTCCCGCCTTTGGGCGCTGCAGGGTTTACCCAATCGTAATGGGTGAACTTGGCCGGGTACTTGAGTGTGCCGAACTGCGCGTAACCGTGGCTCTCGGTGGTCGCCGCGTTCGCCGCAAAGCTCAAGGCCAGACTTATTAGTAGAAGGAGGGGACGCTTCAAGTCAGAGATCCGATCCAGGCGGCTTGGGCTTTATGATCGGTACAGTAACAGCTTGTTCCGGTTGGAAAAAGCATCTTGAAATTGGCTATAGGCCCATGTGGGAGCGGGCTTGCTCGCGAATGCAGTGTGTCAGTCAACAGAGATGTTGATGTGCCACCCTATTCGCGAGCAAGCCCGCTCCCACATGGGTTCCCCAGAATGCCTGAGGCCTTAGCGCGGCCCGGAAACCACCAGCATTTGGCCAGGCTTCAACGCCTGGCCGGTGCGCGGGTTCCAACGCTTGAGATGTTGCATCTCGACGTTGAAGCGCTTGGCCACCATGTACAGCGAGTCACCTTTCTTGACCTTGTACTGCACCGGTTTTTTCGCCGCGACTTTACGCGTGTCCTGCATCACCAGGGTCTGGCCGACCTTGAGGGCCTGGCCGTTGAGCTTGTTCCAGCGCTGCAGGTCATGCACATCGACCTTGTTGGCCTTGGCAATCAGGGTGAGGTTGTCGCCACTGCGCACCTTGTAGCTGCGGGTACGCCCGGCAACCGCCTTGGTCTCGACTTCGTCGAACACCGGCTTTTTAGGGCGCATGCTCAACAATTCTTCCGGCTTCATCGTCGAAAGGGTGCTGGTCAGCAGTTGGGCCTTGGAGGTCGGCACCAGCAGATGCTGGGGGCCGTCCAGGGTGGTGCGTTGTTTCAACGCCGGGTTGAGCTGGAACAGTTCGTCTTCGTCGATCTCGGCCAGCGCGGCAACCCGTGACAGGTCCATGCTTTGCTTGACTTCAACGACCTCGAAGTACGGTGTGTTGGCAATCGGGTTCAGGTTGACGCCGTAGGCTTCGGGCGCCAGTACTACCTGGGACAAGGCCAGGAACTTGGGCACGTAGTCCTTGGTTTCCTGAGGCAGGGGCAGGTTCCAGTAGTCGGTGGGCAGGCCGAGCTTTTCGTTGCGCTCGATTGCGCGGCTGACCGTGCCTTCGCCGGCATTATAGGCCGCCAGGGCCAGCAGCCAGTCGCCGTTGAACATGTCATGCAGACGCGTCAGGTAGTCCAGGGCGGCGGTGGTGGAGGCGGTGATGTCACGGCGGCCATCGTAGGCGCGGGTCTGGCGCAGGTTGAAGTAGCGCCCGGTGGAGGGAATGAACTGCCACAGGCCGACCGCATCGCTGCGCGAATAGGCCATTGGGTTGTAGGCACTTTCAATCACTGGCAGCAGCGCCAGCTCCAGGGGCATGTTGCGTTCTTCAAGGCGTTCGACGATGTAATGAATGTAGAGGCTGCCGCGTTCGCCGGCATTCTCCAGAAAGGAGGGGTTGCTGGCGAACCACAGGCGCTGTTGCTCGATGCGTGGGTTGACGCCGACACCGTCTTGCAATTGAAAGCCCCGACGCATGCGTTCCCAGACGTCCTGGGGCACTTCGGGGCTGGGCTTCTCTGATAGCCAAATAGGTTTTTGCTTGATCTTGGCAGCAAGATTCGGTTTGGGTTGCACGGTGGATTGTGCAGCGTAATGAGTCGATTGGCAGCCCGCCAGAGTTGCGGAAACGGCCACCGCCACGGCTTGAGCCAGGCGGGTCAATGCGTCTGAAGAAATGGATTTACGAATAGATGACGACATTGGCTGGAAGTAAGTTCCGGGCAAAAATGTCGGGCGATTCTAGAAAGCGCTTTGGTTCCGGTCAACCATTCAGAAATTACGTATCAGATTGCATCTGGTTAGAACTTATCTTTCCAAGCCCTCAAGCTAGCAAACACCTCGGCCCCAGAGCGGTTGTCGCGGCCGTTCCGTTCGTCCGCTTTTTGTTTAACGGATGTTTCAGCGGTGCGCAGAAAAGGGTTAGTACGTTTTTCCAGAGCCAGGTTGGATGGCAGCGTCATCTCGCCACGGGCTCGAAGTTGGGCGACATTTTCCACCCGTTCAGCGATGTCGGCGTTGTGCGGTTCCACGGCTTGGGCAAATTTTAAGTTACTTTGCGTGTATTCGTGGGTGCAGTACACCTGCGTATCGGCGGGCCGGGCGGCCAGGCGTTCCAGGGAGCTGTACATCTGTTCCGGCGTGCCCTCGAAGAGGCGACCGCAACCGGCAGCGAACAAGGTATCGCCACACAGCAGCACGCCTTGATGGTAAAAGGCGATGTGGCCGAGGGTGTGGCCTGGCACGGCGTACACGTCGAAGTCCCAGCCCAGCACACTGATACGGTCGTTATCGTGCAAGGCCACATCCCGCGCCGGGATCTTTTCGTTGGCCGGGCCGTAGACCTTGGCGGCGGTGGCATTTTTCAGTTGCTCGACACCGCCTACATGATCATGGTGATGATGAGTGACCAGAATATCGCTGAGTGTCCACTCGGCATTCTGCTTGAGCCAGGCCAGTACTGGCGCGGCATCGCCGGGGTCGACCACGGCGCAGCGCCGGGTCGTGGGCTCTTGTAACAACCAGATGTAGTTGTCGGTGAAGGCGGGTAGGGCACTGATCTGTATCATTCTTCGATTCGCCAAGCTGAACACATTGGTGCATCTTAGAACGTCTAGGCGAGTTGGAGAATGCAATGACTGATAAAGCGTTCGCCCAGGCCGATCCTGAGTGGCTGGCCCTGATCAGCGCGGCCCGCGAATGGTTGTCCGGGCCGATTGGGCAGTTTTTGCTGGAAGAAGAGCGGCGCATGCTCGAAGACGAGCTGGGCCGGTTCTTTGGTGGCTACCTGGTGCATTACGGGCCGTCGGCCGACACGCCGCCCTCGGCGCCGCAGGTGCAACGCAATGTGCGCCTGGGCGCGCCGTTGCCGGGGGTGGAAATCGTCTGCGAGGAACAAGCCTGGCCCTTGAGCGAACACGCCGCCGATGTGGTGGTGTTGCAGCACGGCCTGGACTTCTGCCTGTCGCCCCACGGTTTGTTGCGCGAAGCGGCGAGCAGCGTGCGCCCTGGTGGCCATTTGCTGATTGTCGGCATCAACCCCTGGAGCACTTGGGGCCTGCGCCGTGTGTTCGCCCATGACGGGCTGCGCCAGGCGCGTTGCATCGCGCCATCACGGGTGGGCGACTGGCTCAACCTGCTGGGCTTCGCGCTGGAGAAACGCCGCTTCGGGTGCTATCGTCCGCCGCTTGCGACTGCCAAGTGGCAGGGCCGCCTGGCTGGTTGGGAACGCCGCGCAGGGGCCTGGCAGCTGTCGGGTGGCGGCTTCTATTTGCTGGTTGCACGCAAGATCGTGGTCGGGCTGCGACCGGTGCAACAAGTACGCCGCGAGCCGATCGGCAAGCTCGTGCCGATGCCGTTGGCCAAGGTCAACCGCGAACAACGCGAACCGTAAAACCTCTTTTTGATTTCAGGCCGAATAACCGATGACCGATAGCGTAGAACTCTTCACCGATGGCGCCTGCAAGGGCAACCCCGGCCCGGGCGGCTGGGGCGCCTTGCTGGTGTGCAAGGGCGTGGAGAAGGAACTGTGGGGCGGCGAAGCCAATACCACCAATAACCGCATGGAACTGATGGGCGCGATTCGCGGCCTCGAAGAACTCAAGCGGCGCTGCAACGTACTCCTGGTGACCGACTCGCAGTATGTGATGAAGGGCATCAATGAGTGGATGGTCAACTGGAAAAAACGCGGCTGGAAGACGGCGGCCAAGGAGCCGGTCAAGAATGCCGACCTGTGGCAGTTGCTCGATGAGCAGTGCAACCGTCACGACATCACCTGGAAATGGGTGCGTGGGCACATTGGCCACCCTGGCAACGAACGTGCCGACCAGTTGGCCAACCGTGGCGTGGATGAAGTGCGCGGCTACAAGCAGAGCTGAATCAGCGACACCGCAGCGGCCGTTCGAGCCGCTGCTTCACTGCCGCCATCGCGCGTGGCGAATCTACTAGCACGGCATTGAGCTTCAGGCAGGCAGACTTTGGCCTGATCACAAAGATTGCGTGATTGTTGTCGCTTACAGAGCCAGGATCGCACGGGCGAGTTGTTCGTCCGTGCATCGCAGGTCCACTCTCGTCTGGCGAATATGCCGCAAGGCTGACTCCAACTGGGCACCGCGTATTGCACCCTCGCTTGCGACAAACGATGCGGCATCGGCCTTGGCCGCCAGCACAATCTTGTCGTCCTTGAAGCTGCTGCTGGTGCCGCCCGTGGCACTCATCGACAGGCTCACCAGCGCGTCAGTCGTCATGACGAAACTGGTGGCCTGCACACTGGCGGCGCAGAGCAGGCAGGGGATAAACAGCCATTTTAGCGTGCACATGAATCCGGGTATTCCGCATCAAGAAAGAGGCGTGCAGGCTAACAACGGGCGCGGTAGCAAACTGCAGCAGGTTTGCTAAACCTTGTAAAAAACTGTCGGGCGTCCCGCCGCGGTTTTTTGCCATGGGGCGCATCGGTTCGGGAGCGTGCTAATATCCCGCCCCTTGAAATGTACCAAACCGTTGAGAGCTGAACCCTGATGGCCATCCGATCTGTTGTACTCGATACCGAAACCACCGGCATGCCGGTGACCGATGGTCACCGGATCATCGAAATCGGCTGTGTCGAACTGATGGGGCGCCGCCTGACCGGCCGCCACTTCCACGTCTACCTGCAACCGGACCGTGACAGTGACGAAGGGGCGATTGGCGTCCACGGCATCACCGATGAATTCCTCAAGGGCAAGCCACGGTTTGCCGAAGTGGCCGATGAGTTCTTCGAGTTCATCAATGGCGCCCAGTTGATCATTCATAACGCGGCGTTCGACATCGGCTTCATCAACAACGAATTTGCCCTGATGGGGCAGACCGACCGTGCGGACATCTCCCAGCACTGTACGATCCTCGATACCCTGATGATGGCCCGCGAGCGTCATCCGGGCCAACGCAACAGCCTCGACGCCTTGTGCAAGCGTTATGGCGTCGACAACTCCGGCCGTGAACTCCACGGCGCCTTGCTCGACTCCGAGATCCTGGCCGACGTTTACCTGACCATGACCGGCGGGCAGACCAGCCTGTCCCTGGCCGGTAACGCGTCCGATGGCAGCGGTTCGGCGGAAGGCTCGGGCAACCGCCCTTCGGAAATCCGCCGCTTGCCAGCTGATCGCAAACCGACGCCGATCATCCGTGCCAGCGAGCAAGACCTGGCCGAGCATGCGGCGCGGCTGGAGGCGATTGCCAAGGCGGCCGGTGCGCCGGCGTTGTGGACTCAGTTGACCCAACAGTAGCCACGATGTGGGCTCTCTGTAGGAGCGAGCTTGCTCGCGAAAAACGTCAACGATAACGCGTGTTTCCTGAGTAAACGCGGCGCCTGTGAGATTTTCGCGAGCAAGCTCGCTCCTACAGAGTGCATTGAGGCAAACCGGGCGCCACAGTCTATCTCTATCGCCTGTGAAATCTTCATTCGCCACATCTGCTTCCAGCTTCTACCCTTGTGCAAAGCCTCCGGAGTAAGAGTGCTCATGTACAAAGACCTGAAGTTCCCCGTTCTGATCGTGCACCGTGACATCAAGGCCGACACCGTTGCCGGTGACCGGGTTCGAGGCATCGCCAGGGAGTTGGAACAGGAGGGCTTCAGTATTTTTTCTGCGGTGGACTATGCCGAAGGGCGGCTGGTGGCCTCCACCCATCACGGCCTGGCCTGCATGTTGATCGCCGCCGAAGGCGCCGGGGAAAACACCCATCTGTTGCAAAACATGGTGGAGCTGATTCGCCTGGCGCGGCTGCGTGCACCCAACCTGCCGATCTTTGCGTTGGGCGAGCAAGTCACCCTGGAAAACGCGCCCGCCGATGCCATGAGCGAGCTCAACCAACTGCGCGGCATTCTTTATCTGTTCGAAGACACCGTGCCGTTTCTGGCGCGCCAAGTCGCCCGCGCCGCACGCACCTACCTGGATGGCCTGTTGCCGCCGTTCTTCAAGGCGCTGGTGCAACACACCGCCGACTCCAACTATTCCTGGCACACCCCCGGCCATGGCGGTGGCGTGGCCTATCGCAAAAGCCCGGTGGGGCAGGCGTTTCACCAGTTCTTCGGCGAGAACACCCTGCGTTCGGATTTGTCGGTGTCCGTGCCCGAGCTGGGCTCGCTGCTCGATCACACCGGGCCCTTGGCCGAAGCCGAGGCCCGCGCCGCGCATAACTTTGGCGCCGACCATACGTTCTTCGTGATCAACGGCACGTCTACCGCCAACAAGATCGTCTGGCATTCGATGGTGGGGCGCGATGACCTGGTGCTGGTGGACCGCAATTGCCACAAGTCGGTCTTGCATTCGATCATCATGACCGGCGCGATCCCGCTGTACCTGTGCCCGGAGCGCAACGAGCTGGGTATCATCGGCCCTATCCCCCTGAGCGAATTCAGCCCCGAGTCGATCCGCGCCAAGATCGACGCCAGCCCCTTGACCCGGGGGCGGCTACCGAAAGTGAAGCTGGCGGTGGTGACCAACTCCACCTACGACGGTCTGTGCTACAACGCGCAATTGATCAAGCAGCAACTGGGCAACAGCGTCGAGGTGCTGCACTTTGATGAGGCCTGGTATGCCTATGCTGCCTTTCACGAGTTCTTCGCTGGGCGTTATGGCATGGGCACCTCGCGCACGCCGGACAGCCCCTTGGTGTTCACCACCCACAGTACGCATAAGTTGTTGGCGGCCTTCAGCCAGGCGTCGATGATTCACGTGCAGGACGGCGGCGCACGCCAACTGGACCGTGACCGCTTCAATGAAGCCTTCATGATGCATATCTCCACCTCGCCGCAATACAGCATCATCGCTTCGCTGGATGTGGCCTCGGCGATGATGGAAGGCCCGGCCGGGCGCTCGCTGCTCCAGGAAATGTTCGACGAGGCCTTGAGTTTTCGTCGTGCCCTGGCCAACTTGCGCCAGCATATCGCGGCCGAAGACTGGTGGTTTTCGATCTGGCAGCCACCTTCGGTCGCGGGCATCGACCGGGTCGCCACGGCGGATTGGTTGTTGCACCCTGGGGATGAATGGCATGGCTTTGGCGACGTGGTCGAAGACTACGTATTGCTGGACCCGATCAAAGTCACGCTGGTGATGCCTGGCCTCAACGCCGGAGGGGCCTTGAGCGAGTGCGGGATTCCCGCCGCAGTGGTCAGCAAGTTCCTCTGGGAGCGCGGTCTGGTAGTGGAGAAGACTGGGCTGTATTCGTTCCTCGTGCTGTTCTCCATGGGCATTACCAAAGGCAAATGGAGCACCTTGCTCACCGAGTTGCTGGAGTTCAAGCGTAGCTACGATGCTAATGTCAGCCTGGCCAGTTGCTTGCCATCGGTGTATGCCCAAGGCCCGGCGCGTTATCAAGGCCTGGGGCTGCGCGACCTTTGCGACCAGTTGCACAGCTGTTACCGTAGCAATGCCACGGCCAAGCACCTCAAGCGTATGTATACGGTATTACCGCAAATCGCGATGAAACCCGCCGATGCCTACGACCAGTTGGTCAGGGGCGAGGTAGAGGCGGTCTGCATCGATGCCTTGGCGGGACGCATCGCCGCCGTGATGCTGGTGCCTTACCCGCCGGGCATACCACTGATCATGCCCGGCGAACGCTTCACCGAGTCGACCCGTTCAATCATCGATTACCTGGCATTTGCCCGCACGTTCGATAGCAGTTTCCCCGGTTTTGTCGCGGATGTGCATGGGCTGCAACACGAAGATGACGGCAGTGGCCGTCGTTACACCGTCGATTGCATCAAGGGTTAAGGAAGTTTATGCAAGCTGTGATGAACCCGAAGTATCCAGGGCTCAGTGTGCGAGTCGCCGACGAAGGTTTTGACGCCTATGTGTGGGGCAACGATTTCAGCTTTGAAGTCAGCGCGTATGGGGTGCCGCAAATGGGCCAGCGCGTCGACCAATGGCCGGTGGAGCGCGTGCTGCCGTACCGCAAGTGCTATGGCATCGATCCGGAAGAATTCGCCAGTTTTCGTGATGCCGCCGACAGCTCGATCTTCATGGCGTACCTGGATGACCGCGCAGTGGGGCATATCGTGGTCAGCACCAACTGGAACGGTTTCGCCCATGTTGACGAGTTGGCCGTGGCGTTACCGGCGCGCCGACATGGCGTGGCCAAGTCGCTGTTGGACGTGGCGCAGTTCTGGGCTCGCAAGAAGAACCTGCCGGGCATGATGCTTGAGACCCAGAACAACAACCTCGGCGCCTGTCGCCTGTATGAGCGTTGTGGCTATGTAATGGGCGGCATCGATCAACTGCGTTATCGCGGGATTGACCCGCAAACCCGTGAGGTCGCGATTTTCTGGTACCGGTTGTTCAAAACGGAAGTGGAAGCGATCTGACCCCTGTAGGAGCGAGCTTGCTCGCGAAAAACGCCAAAGCGCCGCGTTACATCAGGATGAACGTGTGATCGTTCACGTTCTTCGCGTTCAAGCTCGCTCCTACAGGGGCTTGGTGTCGTTGCCAAGCAGGCTTTCGGCCTTCTGGATGACGATCTCCAGCAGCGCATTCAATGCCGGTGAGGGCGCAGCGTCTTTCAAGGTCAGTGCATACAGGTTGACCACTATCGGTGGTGACACCGGGCACGCATCAAGCCCGGCCTCGCGTGCACCCAAGGCAGTGAACGGGTCGACAATCGCCAGGCCTTCTCCGGCCTCCACCAGGCCGCGCATCATCGGGTAGGTTTGCACCCGCGTCTGCACCACGGGCAGCGGCCGCAGGGCGTGCAACTTGGCATCCAGCAAGCGGCTGAGCGGGTCATGGCCTTCAAGGCCGATCAACGACTGGCCGGCCAACTCCTGCAGCGCAATGTACTTTTGCTTGGGCTTGAGCCAGCCGTGGGGGGCCAGCAGCTGCAATTTGCCTTGGGCCAGCACCGTGCTCTGAATATGGGGGTGCTCGGGGTCATGCAGGCTCAGGCCCACATCGGCTTCATGCAACAGCAGGCTGTTGATGATCTCGCCAACTGGCTGGCTCGACAGGTTGCACGGCATGTCCTGGAAACGTCGACGCAGCGCAGCAATGCTCTGCGGCAACAGTTGGTTGGCCAACGGCGGCGTGCAGAGCGCGCGCAGGGGCGGCGCATGATGGTGTTTCAAGCGGCTGGCAAGGCGTTGCAACGGCTCCAGGGCTTCATACAGAGCAGTGATTTGTGCCTGCAATTCCAGGGTTTCCCGCGTGGCTTGCAAGCGCCCGCGTACGCTGGCGAACAGCATGAAGCCCAGTTGCTGCTCAGCGTCCTTGAGGGTGGCGTCTACTTCGCCCACGGGAAGTTGCAACCACTCGGCGGCGGTGCCGAGATGGCCGGTCTGCAAGATGGCCTGAATCACTTCGATATGACGTAAACGCATGGCCGGAGTCTATGTGCAGTGCGCAGGGGTTTCAATGGCGCAGGCCCTCGTGCGCAAAAAAGACTGCCGGGGTCGTCCCGGCCTATGGTGCTCAGCCAGGGCCCCATTAGAATGGCGGGTCTGATCAGCAACGACCCCTGCCGGTTTCCCGGTACTTAAAATAAAAAACAGGTCTGGTCTCATATGCCTCAACCCTCGACGTTCTTCGGGGTAACGGTCAAGCAACTCCTGGTCCTGGTGACCGTGGGAGGCCTGGCGGCTTACTTCTTCAATCATCAGGATGAACCGACGCCGGACAACCTCGCACTGGAAACCTTTATCCGTTCCCAGCAACAGGTGGGCGAGCAGGTGGGCGCAGTAGTGGGGATCACCCTGGTCAGGGAGGTCGAGGCTTACCCCGCGTACAATGCGGCAGGTTACAAGCGCTCGATGTATAGCGTACAAGGGGAGCACGGCCAGGTGCTGGTGACGCTCAAGCAAGGCGAGCAGGGCATAGAGGTGACGCAGATCCGCCGCCCATGAGCGTCCCCAGCCCAGTCGCCAGGACTGAGCAGGTGAACAAGGCAAGCGCTCAGGAGGCGAGGGTGGTCTTGGACTCGCGCACGAGAATGGTGCCCGACTGGATCAGTTTGAATTCGTCACCTTCCAGCTTTTCTACGCGGTCGCCAATGGCCAGCTTGTAGGTCGTGGTGGGCGTCGATCCCGCCAGGTCGCCTTGCGCCGGGTTGGATTCCTGGAACTCATGCACCGAATACACGCGGCCTTCCGCGTCTCTGGCATGAAACTGTCCAACAAGTACTGCAGCCATCTGTTTAGAACCTCTGGAGATAAACACTCGATTTGCGGTTCTGTAGACCGTCAGGGAGCGGGGTAGTTTACCTATAAGAAAAAAATACTATTCGCTGATATTTTCAGATGCTTCCTACGCAAGTGCTTGCAAGGAAAACGTCGAGGGAATCCGCACAACCCTCTGGTGAACGCGCCGCGAAGCCTCTATAACTACAAGCTCCTTTATTCAGAAGTCGGGAAACCTCAATGAGCAAGGTCTACACGATTGCCGTCCTGGTGGGCAGCTTGAGAAAAGAGTCGATCAACCGCAAGGTCGCCCTGGCCCTGGCCGAACTGGCCCCTGCCAATCTCAAGTTGAACATTGTTGAAATCGGCGACTTGCCGCTCTACAACGAGGACATCGACGGTGCAACACCGCCCGCAGCCTACAGTACTTTCCGCAAACAAGTGAGTTCATCCGACGCGGTGTTGTTCGTCACCCCCGAATACAACCGCTCCGTGCCGGCGGCGTTAAAAAATGCCATCGACGTGGGCTCGCGCCCATATGGGCAAAGCGCCTGGAGTGGCAAGCCGGGGGCCATCATCAGCGTGTCGCCGGGTGCCATTGGCGGCTTTGGCGCCAACCACCATTTGCGCCAGTCCCTGGTGTTCCTGGATGTGTGGTGCATGCAGCAGCCGGAAGCCTACCTGGGCGGGGCAGGCAGTGTGTTCGATGAGGCCGGGAAGGTGTCGGACAAGACCAAACCGTTCCTGCAGGCGTTCATCGATGCCTACGGCAAGTGGGTGGAAAAACAGAAGGGCTGAAATTAGCCCGGCACCTGTAGGAGCGAGCGTGCTCGCGAAAAACTCGAGGACAACGCGTTCATTCAGGATGTCAGCGTTACCGTTAGCGATCTTCGCGAGCAAGCTCGCTCCTACACTAGGGGGTTATCGCAACCAGTTGGTGCGTGCCAGTTCGATAACCTCATCGCCGCGACCGCTCATCACCGCCTTGAGCATGTACAGGCTGAACCCCTTGGCCTGTTCCAGCTTGATGCTCGGCGGCATCACCAGTTCCTGAGTGGCGGTCACCACATCCACCAACACCGGGCCATCGTGGGCCAGGGCACGGCGCAGTGCCGGCTCCAGGTCTTCGGATTGCTCCACACGTATGCCCAAAATACCCATGGCATTGGACATGGCCGCGAAGTCCGGGTTTTTCAGCTCGGTGCCGGTGTCCAGGTAACCCGCAGCCTTCATCTCCATGGCGACAAAGCCCAGGGACGAATTGTTGAACACTACGAGTTTGACCGGCAATTGCAGTTGCGCCAGGGAAATGAAATCTCCCATCAACATGGTGAAACCACCGTCCCCAGACATCGAGATCACCTGCCGTCCAGGGAATGCCGCCTGGGCGCCGATAGCCTGAGGCATGGCGTTGGCCATCGAGCCATGGTTGAACGAGCCGATCAGCCGGCGCTTGCCGTTCATCTTCAGATAACGCGCCGCCCACACGGTGGGTGAGCCGACATCCGCGGTAAAGATCGCATCATCATCGGCCAGCTCGCTGAGCAAGCGCGCCACATACTGGGGATGGATCGGCCGGCCGGCCTTGGACGGTTGCGCCAGGTCATCCAGGCCTTGGCGGGCTTTTTCGTAGTGCTTCAGGGAGGTGTCGAGGAAGCTGCGATCGGTCTTGCGGGTCAGGCGCGGCAACAGCGCGTCGATGGTTTCACTGACGTCGGCGGCGATGCCCAGGTCCAAGGTCGCACGGCGCCCCAGGGCTTGGGGGTTGCGGTCCACCTGGATGATCTTGGCGTCGGTCGGGTAGAACTGGCGATAGGGGAAGTCGGTGCCGAGCATGACCAAGGTGTCGCAATCGAGCATGGCGTGGTAGCCGGAGCTGAAACCGATCAGGCCAGTCATGCCGACGTCGAACGGGTTATCCCACTCCACATGCTCCTTGCCCCGCAGTGCGTGCACCACCGGCGCGCCGAGGGCGTCGGCCAGCGCCACCACTTGATCGTGGGCACCGGCACAGCCGCTGCCACACAGCAGGGTGACTTTCTCGCTGCTCTGGAGTATGTCGGTGAGGCGCTGCAAGTCCTGCTCAACCGGCAGGGTGCGCGGTGCGTGCAAGGTCGGCCACGGCTTGAGCTTATCTTCCACCTCCAGCAGCGATACATCTCCCGGAATCACCACCACCGCCACGCCTCGGTTGAGGATCGCCGAACGCATGGCACGGTGCAGCACCTGAGGCATCTGCTCGGGGTTGCTCACCAGCTCGATAAAGTGGCTGCATTCCTTGAACAGTTCCTGGGGATGGGTTTCCTGAAAGTAATTCAGGCCAACCTCCGAGGACGGAATTTGCGCGGCAATCGCCAGCACCGGCACATGGTTGCGATGGCAGTCGAACAAACCATTGATCAAATGCAGGTTACCCGGCCCGCAACTGCCGGCGCACACCGTCAATTCACCGGTGGCCGCCGCTTCGGCACCGGCAGCGAAGGCGGCAACCTCTTCGTGGCGCACATGCATCCACTCGATGCTGTCCATGCTGCGCAGGGCGTCGGTCAGGCCATTGAGGCTGTCGCCGGTCAGCCCCCAGATACGCTTGATACCCGCTTGTTCCAGGGTGGTCGCCAACTGCTGGGCCAGGTTGATTTTCGCCATGAGGAACTCCAATCGTCAGTGAGGTTGAAAAACTGCTGATCAGTAGGGGACAGTTCAATCACGGCGAATGCTCCGCCTTTAATGTGAAGATTGCGTCATGCTTGCGCGGTATTGCCGCGTACGCCGCGCGATAAACCACTGGTCACAGGCCAACGCCAGCCAGGGCGCAACGTTGGGGTTGGGCAGACGGCCGCGGCTCAGGCGGCGCATCTGGTCGCGCACCACGGCGAGGGTGGCGAGGGCGGCCAGCGGTTTGCGCTTCCACTCCATGGGCCGCAGTTGTGGGTTGAGGTCGCGACCTTCACGCCATTGTTTGATCAGTTGCGGCTCCAGGGTCAGGGCGGTGGCGATGCCAGCCATGGCGATGCCGCTGTCCAATACTTGCTGGACCACCGGCAAGCGGCGAATACCTCCGGTCACCATCAGTGGCAGGGTGGCGATGCTCGCCATTTGTGTGGCGAAATCCAAAAAGTAGGCTTCACGGGCCAAGGTGCGACCGTCCCGCGCCTCACCTTGCATGGCCGGCGCTTCATAGCTGCCGCCGGACAACTCAAGCAAATCGATCGGCAGTGTATTGAGCATCTCCACTACAGCGCGCGCATCGGTCTCATCGAAGCCGCCGCGCTGGAAGTCTGCGGAATTGAGCTTTACCGACACACAAAATGAAGGGCTGACGCTGGCCCGCACGGCACGGATGACCTCCAGCAGCAGGCGTGCGCGGTTTTCCAAGGGGCCGCCCCAACGATCGGTGCGATGGTTGCTCAAGGGCGAGAGAAATTGGCTCAACAGATAGCCATGGGCGCCGTGGATCTGCACCCCGGTGAACCCGGCTTGCTCGGCCAGGCGGGCGCTGGTGGCGAAGCGCTTGATGACGTCCTGGATGTCGTCTTCGGTCATGGCCTTGGGTTTGGCGAACATCTTGGAAAAACTGCCCACATCCAGCGCAATAGCCGAGGGTGCCAACGCTTGTTGACCGAGGTTGGCCATGGTCTGGCGGCCTGGATGGCTGAGCTGTACCCAGAAGTGCACACCTTTGTCCCGGGCTACCTCGGCCCACTCACGAAAACTGGCCAGGTGCTGCTCGTTTTCCAGCGCGACACCGCCAGGGCCGGTCATGGCGCGGCGGTCGATCATCACGTTACCGGTCAGCAGCAGGCCGGGCTCACCGTCGGCCCAGGTCTTGTACAGCTGCTTCAATGCTTTGGACGGTGCCTGATGCAGGTCCGCCATGTTCTCTTCCATCGCGGCCTTGGCGATGCGGTTGGCGATGACTTGGCCGTTAGGCAATTGCAGCGATTCGAACGGTGACATGGGTTAACTCCTGAGCAGGGGAGGCCTCAGGCTAAGCTTAAAGTTAACTTTAATGTCAAGCGGGAGTCGATCACACAGGATTGACGGGCGATGGAACTGTAGGAGCGAGGGGGACGCCTAGTTCTTGCTCGCGAAAAACTCGAGGACAACGCGTTCATTCAGGATGTCAGCGTTATCGTTCAGGTTTTTCGCGAGCAAGCTCGCTCCTACAGGGACAGGGACAGGGGCTTAGCGGCGGCGGAACAGCGGCAGGGGTTCATCGGTGGCGGCTTGGTAGGTCACCGAGAAATCCTTGAGACTTTCCAGCGCTTCGTAAGGGTCTTTGTCCGCGCGCAAGGCGAAGGCATCGAACCCACAGCGGTGCAGGTAGAACAACTGGTCACGCAGCACGTCGCCAATCGCACGCAATTCACCCTTGTAGCCATAACGGTCACGCAACAGGCGCGCGTTGGAGTAGTTGCGCCCGTCGGTGAAGGCCGGGAAGTTCAGGGCGATGACCTGGAAGTGCTGCACGTCATCACCGATTTCTTCGGCTTCTTCATCGGCGTCCAGCCACACGCCCAAACCGCCGTCGCGGGCCTTGAGGGCGTGGCCGTGCTCGCGCCACAGGGCCAGCGGCACGATCAGGTCGTCGCAGTTGGAGATGCCGTCGAAGCTCGCGTCCTTGGGCAGCAGGTGCCAGGTTTCGTCGACGACTGCGTTGTTCTTAATGATTCGCTGCATAGACGCGCTCCTTGAACAGGTCGATGCCGATGCGCTGGTAGGTGTCGATGAAACGCTCATCTTCGGTACGCTGTTCGATGTACACGTCGATCAGCTTGCCGATCACCTCCGGCATGGCTTCCTGGGCGAAGGATGGGCCGAGGATCTTGCCCAGGCTCGCATCGCGGCTGGCGCTGCCACCCAGGGACACTTGGTAAAATTCTTCGCCTTTCTTGTCCACGCCCAGGATGCCGATGTGGCCGACGTGGTGGTGACCACAGGCGTTCATGCAACCGGAAATGTTCAGGTCCAGCTCGCCGATATCGAACAGGTAGTCCAGGTCGTCGAAACGGCGCTGGATCGACTCGGCAATCGGGATCGACTTGGCGTTGGCCAGGGAGCAGAAGTCGCCGCCCGGGCAGCAGATGATATCGGTCAGCAGGCCGATGTTCGGCGTAGCAAACCCGCCTTCGCGCAGTTCGCCCCACAGGGTGAACAATTGGCTCTGTTCAACGTCCGCGAGAATGATGTTCTGCTCGTGGGAGGTGCGCAGTTGCCCAAAACTGTAGCGCTCGGCCAGGTCGGCGACCGCGTCCAGTTGCTTGTCGGTGATGTCGCCTGGCGCTACGCCGGTAGGCTTGAGCGACAAGGTCACGGCCACATAGCCCGGCTTTTTGTGCGCCAGGGTGTTGCGCGTGCGCCAGCGGGCGAATCCTGGGTGCTGCTGGTCGAGTGCGGCCAGCTCGGCGTCCTGATTGGTCAGGGCCTGGTACTCAGGGTCGACGAAGTGCTTGGCGACGCGGTGTACTTCGGCTTCGGTCAGGGTGGTTTGGCCGCCGCGCAGGTGTTCCATTTCGGCATCGACTTTCTGGGCAAACACCTCAGGGGTCAGCGCCTTGACCAGGATCTTGATCCGGGCCTTGTACTTGTTGTCGCGACGACCGTAGCGGTTGTAGACCCGCAGGATGGCGTCGAGGTAGCTCAGCAGGTCCTGCCATGGCAGGAACTCGTTGATAAAGGCGCCGACCACCGGGGTACGGCCCAGGCCACCGCCGACCAATACGCGAAAGCCCAGCTCGCCGGCGGCGTTGTACACCGGCTCCAGGCCGATGTCGTGCACTTCGATGGCCGCACGGTCGGAAGTCGAGCCATTGATGGCGATCTTGAACTTGCGCGGCAGGTAGGCGAATTCGGGGTGGAAGGTGGTCCACTGGCGCACGATTTCACACCACGGCCGTGGGTCGATCAACTCATCGGCAGCGACGCCGGCAAATTGGTCGGTGGTCACGTTGCGCAGGCAGTTACCGCTGGTCTGAATGGCGTGCATCTGCACGGTAGCCAGTTCAGCCAGGATGTCCGGCACATCTTCCAGGGCCGGCCAGTTGAACTGCACGTTCTGGCGGGTGCTGATGTGGGCATAGCCTTTGTCGAAGGCGCGGGCGATCTTGGCCATCATTCGCGTCTGGCGCGACGTCAGTTGGCCATAGGGCACGGCCACCCTCAACATCGGCGCAAAGCGCTGAACATAAAGGCCATTTTGCAGGCGCAGAGGGCGGAACTCTTCTTCGCTCAGTTCACCTGCTAAGTAGCGTCGTGTCTGATCACGGAACTGCTTGACGCGGTCCTCGATGATGCGCTGATCGTATTCGTCGTATACGTACATATAGGTCCTGTTCTCGGCAAATCTGCGCGCACGGCCGCGCACTCCCAACGGAGCCGGCGCACGATACCAGTTTGCGTATATGCGCAAAAGTGATGTTTGGGTATATGCAAATAACCAAACTGACTAATGAGAACAGTTATCGCCATACCCACATTTGTCATAGGGGCAAGACTGGTCTTTACTGTGGACGAGTCTTAATGCAGTCACCTATAAAACCGACAAGAGGCGATGCGATGAGTAATTCCACCAAAGTCCGTAAACCTGACAGCACCGTTGATGCCTGGGCCATTTTGTTTCTGATTATTCTTGTGGTCGGGACCGCCGTGTTCTGGGTCAGCCACCAGTAACAAGGCCGTTGATTGAGCCGCGATTGCCTGTCGAATTGCCACTGTCGTAGCGTTCGATATTCAAGGCTCGGACAATTTGCGCGTGCGCTGTCGGCCGTGGGCAAACCTGCGTCCTACCGCTACCCGTTCAGCCTGCAACTGTTGCTGCGTTAAACCCCGGCCAGGTGCAGCACCAACTTGACGATGCCGAACAAGGTCAAGGCAAACACCGCAGTGAACAGCAGGCCCAGGATCACAAAGTGGCTGGGCTTGCCGTGGGTAAAGTCACGGGCACGGTTCTTGCCGCTCTGTACGCCAAAGGCCGCCGCCATGACGCTGTGGAGCATTTGCCAGAAGGTCGGCGGCTTGTTGTCGATTGGATCGTCCATAGAGCCCTCGTCAGGAAGGTTTCCTACAGAGCATAGACAATTTGTCGGCCGATCCACTTTCAATGCCTCCCATCACTCACTCAGGTTTGGCGTGGTCCTGATCAAGAAACAGTTTATCCAGAGGCGGTTTGATCTGGGCTTTCTCCAGGTTGATCACCGCTCGTTTATCGGCGACCTGATCGAAGCGGTCTTTGCCGGTGAGTCCACGTTCAGCCTTAGTCTTCAGATGGGCGAAAGCAGCAGGTGATGCGGGCGCATCGACGGTGTTGTAGTGGAAGTGCGCATACCACAAGCCGTCATCTGGGTTCGCTGCTCCGGGTCCTGTTTTACTCTTGTCATAGATTACATATTCGGTGAGGTAGTCGGTGGCGGCCAATTGCTTGCGTGACTTGACTAATTTGATGTCGATAAAACCGTGCCGCCACAAATACTCCACCTTGGAGATTTTCGGGCGTTGCAGCAGATATCCCTCGCTGCATACCTTGCGCGCCTGCTCAATTGCGGCGTTCGCCTCCTTCAGGTAATCGTCATGCAAGGCGGTGAACTCTTTATCATCGGCATGGTTGAGTGCGAGTTCGTCGGCAAGTGTTTTAAATTTTTCCGCATGCTGGCTCAGCATCACATCCCAGTCATAGGGATTGAGACCTTCCAGTCGTCTGGGGTCCAGCAGTTTTCGCTGTTGGAAACGAATGTTCGCGTCGATACCTGCCCGTTCGGCTCTGATGGTTTGCGCCTGCGCTTTTATCGCGGTCAGCGGTCGAGCCACACTGGCTGGCTTAACCACCTGCCAACGTCCGCTACTGGTGTTTTCCTGATAGGTCGCGACAACCGCTCCGGTCAGCGTGTCCTTGATGTCGGCATAGTTGCCCGGTGCATCCGCCTGGCTTGGGCGCAAGTCGCCGATCAGGCTCTTCTCGTCGACGGTTTTGATGACCCTTCGGTTAGCGGGTTTCTGTCGAGTGGGTTTATCGGGAACCGGCTGAGGCGCAAACCCTTCTTCAACGAGGATCAGGTTGGTCAGTTGCGCTTCAAGGCTTGTGCGGGCCTCATCCAGGTGCTCCTTGAACGGCACTCGATATGCCTCTCGTATGAAACCGGAACCCATTTCAGTTAACGAGTTGACGGCGTTCTCCAGTCGTTCATACCGTTCAAGAATGTCAGTGAGTACATCCATTTGCTCCCGTGCCGTGTAGCCGGCGGTCGTGCGTATTTCCGCGTGTGTGAGTACGCTGATTGTGGTTTCTTCATCAATGAGCTCCTTGACGAAAGGAAATTCCGCCGGTATCCGGGAGCCATGACTGCGGTCGAGTACCAAATCGAGAAGCAGTATCAGTGCATTCTGTTTTATCGCGACTGTGGAGAGGTTTTGACTGGCCGGTCGGCCTTCCAGTAGGCGTTGGCGCAGGGCAGGGTCGGCCTGCTGGAGGATGCTTTCAAGTTTGCCCATGGACTCAATCATTTGTTTGAGCGTCTCTATTTGTTGGGTCCTGGTATGGATGAACGTTTCGTAGGCATCGGTGATGTGTTGGGGTAATTCTCTATTGACACGGTCACCGAGTTCTTCAGTGCTTTCTCCGCGTTCGGTTTCAAGGGTGTCTGAAAACTTCTGTACCACGGTATCGTTGACCGATGCCCAGTGCAGATAGATCGTTTGCGTTGCGAGATCTCGTCCTGTTTTGTGTTTAGGATCCGTCCTGTCGGCGGCTATCAGTTCGTCAGACTTGGCTTCGACCCTTGGCATTATTGAAAGCGTGGCTTGCGCATTCTTCTTGTAATTGTCGAACGCGATATCCCACTGGACCTTGGCTTGCGCCGTCGCGATTCGCCTTTGCTCATGGCGTGCCGCAACGCTGGCGTGCAGTACCGGGTGCGGCTTGGAGGTGCCTAGTCTTATCCAGTCCTCGCGCAGCTTTACTTTCTGTTCAACCAGCGTAGTGCGTGCAGTATTCAAGGCTGTTTCGAACGGCAGAAAAGAGAACATCAATGAGATCGCTTCTGCATTGAGTGCTTGCAGTTCTGCATTCAATACGTCCAACCGTTCTTTGTGTTTTTTCTGCCATTCACCCATCCGGCCTTTGCGCATACCGCCCTCCAACCTGGCTTGTCGGTCCAGCCGCCAATGCCCCTGGCCATCGCTGACCAGCCTGAAGCCCGGATGCAGGGGGTGTTGCGGGTGAACCAGATAGACATCGCCAAAACCCGGCACCACGTTCACCTGGAACAGCAGCCCGCCAACGCTGGCGTGCCATTTGCCATTGATCCAGTAAAGCCCCTTGAGAACACCGGTTGGCAGCGGGGTTGGCAAGGGATCAGGCCAAGGTACCTTGACGTCTTGCAGCGCCTTGAACAACTTCGCGCTGGCCTGGGGGCTGGCAAACGAACGGCTGAAATCCAATGTTGTGCGGCCTGTCGCCGGAGGCTCACCGGGCAGGGCCACGTAGCCATGGCGAACCACGGCGGCAGTTTGCGAATGAGGCAAGCCAGCAGGGCGGCGCCAGGCTTGCAACTGCAGGGCGTTATCCTCTCCTGTCGGTTCCGACAGCGGCTGTCGGGACCGGGTGGACGGTGTGGCGGCATGCAGCAAGACCATCGCGGTATTGAGCAACAGATCGATCAGCGCCAGTTCGCGGGTGGTGGGGTCATCGCTGTCCAGGCCTGCCAAATCCTGTTCCAGGCTGCTGACCAGTACCAGAAACCAGCCCGCCAACATGGCCGGCCCTTGTACCAGCGGCAGCAGCAGCGTATTGAACAGCAGCCACGCACCTTCCATCATGATGGCCCAGCGGCTTTCGCTGTTGGACACCGACTCCCGGTCCGCCAGGTCCACTAGCGCCCGCGCGGTGCTGCCGAACAGGTGGTTGAGCAGTTGGCCGTTGATTTGCGACTGCAACCACTCGCCGGCGCCTTCATCGACGGCCAGTGTTGCGGGTGCGGGTGTTTCAGGGCGGCTGAACTCATCACCGGGAAGGAAACGGATGATGTGCGGTTCTTTGAAGCCGCCGTTGTCGTAGATCGGCCGGGCCTTGTCGGTCAGCCAGGTCAGTACGTTGCTCTGCAAGTCGCCAGGTTCGGCCAGCGCGTCCAGCAGGGCTTGGCGTGTCGGGTATTCATGCAGGGCATCGGCATACAGCGGTAGATACAACAGATGCGGGCCAACGCTTGCGTCGCGAGGTTCGATGATGAAGGCATTGTTGACTTCATCGGGCTTGGCCCCGGTTTTACGGCACAGGGCCAGTGGCCGCAGGACGATTTCCTGGCCGTCGACGATGCGGTCCGAGGGCATTTCACCCATCAAGGCTTTCACATACCGGTAGCCGGTGATGGTGACGCCGTTCAGTTGCCTGACCTTGTGTTCCAGCGCCTGCATCGGCAGATGAACCTTGAGTTCACGGGTAAACAACGCCTCGCGTCGCCGGGCGTCGGCGGTGTCGGACAGCAACAGGTCCTTGATTTTTTGCGGGTACGTGGTGCCGATGTCGACACGCTGGATCAGGCCGTTGCTGCCCAGCAGGTAGTCTGCGTCCAGCCAGGTCGGCAGTGACGCAGTACTTTTGGATGTGAGCGTCAGCGTGCCTTTGGGTTTACCTGCCAGATTTTTCAAGGCCAGTTCCGTCAGCGACATTTGCACATGCTCGATAATCCCGGAGCCGCCTGGGTAGCCGGCGGCCACGGCGAAGTCGAGCAGCACCGCGTCGGGATCGAAATCCCCATGGTCGGTCTGCATCTGCTTGCGCAACGCGTCGTGGCTGAATTGCTGGATATTTTCAATGCCTTCGTTGAACGAACGGCCTTCGTTTTGTCGCAGCACCCGCGCCATGTCCTGCAGGTGACGGTGATAGGCAAAGCGGTCGGCGCTGGTGGCCTGCCTGAGCCAGTCAGGCAGTTGGTTGCTGACCTTTTGCAGAAGCGGGGTGGCGGCCATCGCAATCTTGGTGAAAAAAACCGCCGGGTCGGTGATTTTTTCCAGGCGCCGCTCAAGGGTTCGTTCGTCGTGGCCCTCAAACGTCAACGTCGCGAGGTCTTCCAGTTGCTGATTGAGGATCAGACCGGCTTGCTGTTCGAACACATTGCCGTCGGGTTCGTTGCGCCTGCAGGTCATACTGTCGAACTGGAACTGGCGCTGCATTTTGACGCCCCACGCGTCGCCGAACTCATCGATAGAGGTAAACGCTTCGACAACCCCCGCCACGTTGTACAGCAGCACCTGTTTATCGCGTACCAGCAGCAGGTCCGGTGTCAGCAACTGCACGTCTTTGCCGGCGCGGGTGAAGGTGTTTTCAATGAAGTAGACATAGGTCGCAGGCGACGAATGAGGTAGACGCTCAAGCATCACCGGCCAGGCGGCGACAACCCTGAGCATGTCCCGTTGGGTTTCGCTCAGGCTGGATTGACCTGCGGCTGCGGCGGTCATTTGGCCGTTGAGAAACTCACCCAGCCATTGCCAGCGACTGTTGCCATGGCTATCGATCGCGCTCCAGTAGTCCGCCAGGTCGTGCTGAAAATACAGCGAGAGCGATAAGCGCACTTCGTCGATGATTTTTGCGATGACCTGCATGTCTATCAGCGGCGCAGTCGCAGGCTTCAGGGTCTTGGCGTCTTTTTGAGTGAGGAAGTACGGCAACTCGCGGTGTGAGTGCAGATCAAGTAGCTGCGGGTTCAGTACATGTTCAATGGCGACGGATATCAACAGCTTGAATGTGTAGTGACCCGTGGCATCCGGGCTGGCCAGTTTTACGCTGAGCAAGTTCAGATCAAGGGACGGGTAGCGCTCCAGGATGCGCTCGCTCAGTGCCCTATACACGACTGAGAACAGCGCCGGACGGGTGGCGAAATGCTCATGGACGGCCTTGGCCGGTAACTGGCTCAAGTCCATGGGTGAAGCGGGGAGAGTCGGGACAGGCATGACAAAATCCTTTTCCTGTTAAACCCGGTATTTTTTGGCTGCCGGGTCAGCGGGCCGGTGATCGGTCCTTCTAGGAAATCGAAGTTCGTCCTGGCGTCAGCGGTATTGGGATATCTCGGATGGGCGTTGTGGCACGCAACCCTCCTGACTCGCTATATGCACCGCCTGGAGCGGCAAGGGACGTGATGTGCTGTCATTCCATTTCAAAGGAGTGACACGATGGTTGATTCAACCCAACCTTCTTCGCCCGTGCTGCACACGAGCGGAAAAACCAAGGACGTAAAACGCGCAGCCACGCAGAGCGTGCACGGCGACTTCCTGGAGAAAGCCAGCCCTCAATGGCTGATCGACGCCACGCCTGAGCGCAAGCAGGCACTCAAGGACGCAAGCACGCAACTGCCTGCCTGGTTCCAGAACGCTACGGCTGAGCAACGTAATCGGGTGACGAGCAGTTTTCTCGCCAGCTTCACCGCGCAGACCCAACTGGATAAAACGATGTCCACCTTCCAGGACGTCGAAACCTTCGCCCGGTCCTTGTTGCTCAAGGTTTTGAAGGATGTGCATCAGGTGGAAGTCGACGTCGACAAAACCCTGCTGTGTCTGCGGCGGCCACTGGAGCTCGGGGTGCTTGAAATAGAAGTGTCGTCCTTCGAGGTCTTGAAGTTGTCCATGCTTGACGCCGCCCTGCACAACTTCGAAGAGTACGAGTGCGAGGAAGGCGCATACCACAAAACCTCGGGGTTTGTGGAGGCGACCAGCACCTCCGGTACCTACCATTCGGTGGCGGTCAACCTGAAGGTCAGCCAGTTTCTGACCCTGTGCCGCAGCCTGGATATCGGCGCCAAGTACCAGGCGTACTTGCAGTCTTTTTTTTACCCGGAGGAGGCGGCGTCGCACGTCACGCTTCGCGAGCACTTTATTGCCAGCCAGAAGGCCGCCCTGAAGGCTGCCGCCGAACAGGCGCTCTTGACGGGGGACATTGAGCCGGCAGATCACCGGATGATCCTGTCGGTGATCGATGGGGTCATTCATCCCTGGATGGGCGACAAACAAGTCTGGTTCAGAACCCTGGGCCTGATGAAGCTGAGAATGACGGGCACGATGGTCTTCGTGATCAGCGAGAAATACCGCTACACCGATGAGCTGATTGTTTACATCCCCCAGGACCCGGAGCATCCGCTCAAGCGTTATCGCTGGTCGCAAATGGAAGCGGAGTTCAAACGCCTGTTCACCGCCCCGGATGCCTCCAAGCCCGGTGATGCCACGCCGACGCCTTACCAGGTGTTTTTCAGTCGGTTCGTGCCTTTCGACAAAAGAGCCTATTACTTCAGCCAATTCAGCGACGAAGCCGGCGGCTCAACCACGGATTTCTGGCGATCGCCGTGGGGCAGAGTCATCAATGACGTTAACCCGCTTACGTCGGTGGCTGTCGGCATCAAGGAGATGCCTCCTGAGGCTCCCCCCAAACGTGTACCCAAAAACGATCCCTACCTCGCCCCCTCGGCGCTACTGCGTCGTGGAAAAGGCATTTGGGCGGAAAACATCGACCCCTGGAATTATCTCTATGAACAACACCGCGAGCGGGTGATCGCCGACGCCCGCGCCCATGCCATGCCAACGGCTGATGTGGATGCCAGGGCGCGGGAGGCCAAGCTTGGGTTTTTGTTGGAGATCGGCCTGCTGGGGTTGAACGTGGTATCGATGTTTGTCCCGGTGCTGGGCGAAGTCATGATGGTGGTGATGGCCGGGCAACTGCTCTATGAAACCCTTGAAGGCTCGATTGAATGGGCCGAGGGTGACCGACGGGCGGCCAAGGCGCACCTGGTCGACGTGGCGCAGAACCTGGCGCTGATCGGAGTGATGGCGGGGGTTGGCGCCGGGGTCAGCAAGTGGCGGGCGGCCAAGGCAGAGCCTGTGATTGAAGCGCTGAGCGAGGTCACGCGCCCTGATGGCCAGGAGCGGTTGTGGAGGCCGAGCCTGAGCCGGTATGAAAGCCCGGTGATAGTGGGTAGCGAGCTAAGTCCGAATACCCTTGGGCAATATGTGAAGGACGGCAAGACGTACATCCGTCAGGGCAATAAGGTCTACGAACAGTATTTCGACGAGTCGCTCAACAAATGGCGGATCAAGCACCCAACCGATGCCCAGGCTTACCAACCGATTCTCGAGCATAACGGTCGCGGTGCCTGGCAGCATACGTTGGAGCGCCCGTTGGAGTGGGACCGCCTGACGCTGTTGCGTCGCATGGGGCATGAAACCGAAGCGTTCACCGATCCGGAGTTGCTCAAGATCGCCGATGTCAGCGGTGTCAGCGACAACGCGTTGCGCAAGATGCACGTGGATCATACCGTGGCACCTCCCGAGCTGCTGGATAGTTTGCGTCTGTTCAAGGCGGATGCGAACGCGACACGGGTAATAGAGCAGCTTGAGGGCACACGCCCGATTGATGACCTGTATTTGTATGCGCTGCCGTTGATCGTGGAAATGCCGAAATGGCCGCAGGGCCGGGTGCTGGAGGTGTTCGAGGACATCGCGCTGTCCGGCAAGTCGGTCAAGTATGGTGTTCAGCGTCCGGTCAAGGGCGCTGTTATTAAGCCGCCCATCCAACTGAGCCGGCACGATGTCCTCGGCGGTGAGGTGCCTGCGCGTATTCTGCTGTCTCTGGATGAGTCCGAGATCACTCAGTTACTCGGCGCCCAGGCGGCGCGGTTTTTCGATGCCAGGAAGCTGGAGTTCAATCAGCAGCTTGCCGGGTATGCCCGCCAGCGCAAGCCTGCAATTTTTGACAGCATCTACGCTGGGACCGAACCCGTGGACAGGCGTGTCCAGCTACTGCAGCGCGCCTGTCCGGGGCTCAGCGAGTCGGCAGCCTTGGGGGTGCTGGAACATGCCGGCACCGGTGAGCTTGAACGGCTGGCCACGACTCAGCGTGTGCCCCTGAATATGCTGGAGGAGGCCCGTTGGTATGCTCGGCAAGGGCGCCTGGCGCGTGCCTACGCGGGGTTGCGCAGCGAGGTGATGGCCTCGGCGGATAGTCGCCGACTGGCGCTGCACACCCTGCAAGTGCTGCCGGGCTGGCCGGATACGCTGCGCCTTGAAGTGCGCGATGGCAGCATCAGGGGAGCGCTGCTCGACAGCATCGGCGCAGAAACCGCGAGCGAGAAAAAATACCTGGTTAAACAAGGGCCCAGTTATCAGGCGTTCAATGAGCGGGGCGAGGAACTCAATAGCGTACCCACCGAAGGCGACAACTATTACGCCTCGCTGATGCATGCCATGCCGGATGACGCGCGCCGCAGCCTTGGCGTGCCGCAGGTCAGCCAGCACACGCAACTGCAACAGAAAATCATCGAGCAGGCGGACACCTATCGTGCCGAAGCGCCAGGGTGGCTGGATAAGCCCGCGCGCAGCTTCAAACCGCCGGTACGGGTAAACGAGCTATTGCTGGGCTATTACGCCAGTGGGCGGGGTCGCAGTGTTCCTCCGGTACTCGCGGGCATTGTGCGCACAGTCTATCCGGACTTGACCGAAGCGCAGGTCGGTGAATTCCTCCTTGCGCATTACCGGGCTGGTAAAAGCCCCCAGGAGATTAGCAACCTGTTGAAAGAGCTTGCTAAGGAGCGCACACGTCTGCACTCGACAATTGATCACTGGGTCAATCGCTCTGCAGTTACCCACCGTCAATACAATTTCCTGGCAGGCGAAGCGCTCAAACGCAGTTGGAGGCGTTCTCCCTTGGTCGGGACAGAAGCCGGTGCCGATGCACTGGCCTTGACTCTTTTTGAGGCCTTGCCGCTGCTGCCAGCGAATTTTTCACACGTGCGTGAGTTGTCAGTATCCGGGCCTGCCCTGCATGACGGCAATATCGATGGGTTTCTACGGCATTTCCCCACTACTGAAAAGCTTTCGATCCATTCCTCGCCTCACCCTGTCACAGCGCCGGCTATGCCCCTCTCACTGGCAAACGTGCCCGAGGCGCTGAGCGAAATGAGTGGGCTCAAACAGCTGTCGATAACCCTGAATGCGCGTCGACCGGCTGCGGAACTGCCGTCAAGGCTGGCTGCGTTGACCCGGCTTGAACAGCTTGAACTCGGCTACTTCGGCCACCAGGGCGAACTGCTCGATACCCTGGATTTAACGCCGCTGCAACAGTTGAAAAAACTGAAAATCGTAGCGCCCCACGTGTCCATGAAATGGCCCGCGTATGCTCAGAAGCTCGCGCGGCTTGAACGACTGGACCTGAGCAAAACTTCAATCTATGAGCTGCCCGTTGAGCTCTACACCGGGCATGAGCGGTTATGGGCCGGGTTATCGCTGGACTGGTCGAAGTTCAGCTATGAAGCTTTCAAGCCTGCCTACGAGCATGTCAAGAATTACTCCGGTCCTTTCGGGCCGCACCTGGCGAACCTGGATGAGATGGTTCGGGGTTACAGTCGCGGCGAGTTGGACCTGCTGATGGGAGGGGGCGGTAGTGGCACGCTTATGACTGACGCGGTCATGAGAAAGTGGAACACCCCTCAAACGAGGATGGGCGCGGTTGAGTTGCTGCGCTTGGAGCACGCAGGAATTTTCAAGCAGTTCTATCAACCGTCCGCCATCCCAGGGTTCAGGAATCGGTTCGTGGTGGATCGCTGGAGGACGGCTCAAAACACCAGTATCTTGCGTGCCCTTGAGAAAAGCTGGCGGGGCGCCGTGTCCCAGCGCTATGGCATTGCGACCGATGTGAGCGCGTTCGAACTTCCGGACCTGGGGCCATCGCTGTTTGAGCCCTTCGGTGATGAAAAAATCCGCGAGTTGCCGGTGTTGCCGGCCGGCACGTTTTCCCATGTGAAAACGTTGAAACTGGGCTGGTTGGAGGGCGTGCCGGCCGATCAAGTGCGTGGTTTTATTCAGGCGTTCGATGGCGTGCAAACGCTTGAACTACGTGACAACCGCCTCACCGAAGTGCCGATTGCAGCCGGCGGCCTGCCGGAACTGACGCGACTGGACTTGTCCAGCAACCAAATCGTGGTGACACCCGCGGTGCAGGCTCAATTCAATGGGCTGAAAAAACTGCAGGTGCTGGATCTTCAGTTCAATCTGCTGGGCACACTGGATGTCAGCGCGATGACGCAACTGACGGCGCTGAACCTGCGGCAGACGAAACTGCAGGCATGGCCAACGGGCGCCGAGGGCTTGACGCAGTTGTCGTGCCTGGATTTGCGTGACAATCAGTTGACGACGTTGACGCCCGCCGCTCTGGCTCACCCGGATACGCTGATGTACACCGAGCTTACGGGCAACCCGTTCAGCCCCGAGGGCGCAGCGGCGTTGGAGGCCGCGCGGCGCCGGGTCGAGGCGATCAAGGGATTGCCGGATGGCGCATTGACTCGCTTTGCCCTGGAGCCTGTACCACCGATATTTCCGCAGACGGAGACGGCGGCCTCGATCAGCACGCACTTGTTGCTGCTGCTCGAGGACGCTGCTGGCCTCGAAGGCACTGTGGGGTATGCCGCACGCCTGCAACGCTTGGACGCGACCCTGACCGAGGAGCAAGCTGCGCATAGGGTTGAACAACTGCGTAATACAGGCATGGATGACGGGCAAATCGATACGCAGCTCAGCCAATGGCATCAAGACGACGAGGCACTGACGCGGCAGTTGAATGGTTGGCTTTTTATCCGGGAGGTGCGCACTTCTGCAGGCGTCATCAGCGCGCAAAGTCGTGGGCCGGCCGCAGGGTTCATCCGCTCGTCCTGGCAGCAAGGCGTGCCGGCGGGGCGTACGGGCGCTGTGGTTGAGGAACTGAGCCTGCAGGGCTTGCAAACCGGCGATCTGCCTGAACTCGCCGTGCCTTTTCCCCACGTGCATTCCCTCAACCTGACGGGGGTCAAACTATCGGCTCAAGGCTCCAACGGGTTTCTGAGTGGTTTCGCCCAGTTGCGTCGTTTGGTGCTCAGCGGCAATGAACTGGCGGCACTGCCCGACGCGGTTCAGCACCTGGGCCACCTTGAACGCCTGGAGCTGGCGGCCAACACGTTCACGGATGCTTCCTCACTCGTTGACCGAGTGGGCGGTGAGCGTTTACGCGGGCTGGACTTGAGCCACAACAACCTGGAAGCATTCGACACCCAGGCATTCAGTGGCCTACAGACCCTGGACCTGAGCTACAACCGCATTTCGCATTGGCCGGCCGGGGCATTGGACGCTCAGCATTTGACCACGCTGAACCTGAGTGGCAACGAGTTGACGCGCTTCCCTGATGAACTGCTCGATGGTAGTCATGACAGCCTGGTTTCAGGCACTGACCTGTCCGATAACCATGAGCTGTTGCCCGAAAATCTGCGCCAGATGCGCGATTATGCCGACGCACGCGAGCGTACAGAGGTGATGGGGTTTTCGCGAACCGAGCTGGATCGCAGGTTGCGGCGACTGGAATCCGATTCTGACTCCAGTGCCGGCTCAGGTTCGGACGGTGATTCTGATTCTGACTCCGACGGCGATGACAGTGACAGGGGCGCGGTCTATGAGGCGGCGGAGGAGATTGCCGACACGCGGCTTGATGTCGCATCGGAGTCGTTGCAACCCTGGTTGGCCAATACCAGCACGCAGCTGGTGGCGCAGAGAACAGCCCTTTGGAATCAACTGGCGCAGGCACCTGGCAATGACCGGTTTTTCCACCTGATGTCGAGATTGCGTGATACCACGGAGTTCAGTCTCAATCGAGGGAGCCTCACCCAACGAGTATGGGACGTTATCGAAAGCGCAGTAGAAAATGCGGAACTGCGCAGCACACTGTTTATCGAGGCCGAAACCCACGGAACCTGTATCGATGGTCGAATCCTGACGTTCAGCGAGATGGAAGTCCGGGTGCTCGAGTATCGTGTCTTGCGCGACGTTCCGTTGCAAAACATCAACCTTAGAGGTCGGCTGTTGCTGGACTTGTCGCGGCGACTGTTTCGATTGAGCCTTACCGATCAATTGGCAGAGGCTGCAGCGGTTGGCGAGGACAGGGCGGAGGTACGTCTGAGCTATCGAATTGGTTTGACTCGCGGATGGCCTGATGGCCTGGAGTTGCCTGGGCAACCCACCTACATGGCATTTGACCGACCGATCAGCGGGGAGCTTTTGGGGCAGACCCGGGCGCGAATTATTGCAGCGGAAAGTACCGATGATTTTGTCGAGACCCTGACGCTCCGTGATTATTGGAGACGCTACCTGCAGGAACGCTATAGCGAGCAATTCGCGGCACTTGAGAGCGACCTCGATCAACGGTATGACGCGCTGGAGGAGGAGCATCGTAATCGTGCTCTTGATGATGCCCCGAGCATGGAGCGCTATAACGACGCAATGGGTCGGATGGAGGTTGAGCGGGGGGCCGCCCGCACTCAGATACTGATGGAGCTGTCCCGGGCAGAGATCCAGCGGTTGGCAAGCATTGGCCCTGCGGTGCCTGGCCCGTCCTCCCCCCAGCCTGGTCCGTCATCACGTCCATAAGCCGGCCATGAACTGACGCCGAACCCTGGGGGTGGGATATCTCAGTTGTCGTACCCCAGGTTCGGCGCCAGCCAACGTTCGGTTACGCTCAGGTCCTGGCTTTTGCGAGCGGTGTAGCTGGCGACCTGGTCCTTGTCGACCTTGCCCACGGCGAAGTACTGCGCTTGCGGGTGGGCAAAGTACCAGCCGCTGACCGCCGCAGCCGGGAACATCGCATAGTGTTCGGTGAGGAACACACCGCTACGCCCGGCATGCATTTCGCGGGCTTCGGGGTCCAGCAGTTGAAACAGCTGGGCCTTTTCGGTGTGGTCCGGGCACGCCGGGTAGCCGGGGGCGGGGCGGATGCCGCTGTATTGCTCTTTGATCAACGCCTCGTTGTCCAGTTGCTCGTCCTTGGCGTAACCCCAGTGTTCTTTGCGCACTTGCTGGTGCAGCCATTCGGCGCAGGCTTCGGCGAGGCGGTCGGCGAGGGCCTTGACCATGATCGAGTTGTAGTCGTCGCCGGCATCTTGATACGCCTTGGCGACTTCTTCGGCGCCGATGCCGGCGGTGGTGATAAAACCACCGATGTAGTCGGTCACGCCGCTGTCTTTTGGCGCCACGAAGTCAGCCAGGGAGAAGTTGGGCTTGCCGTCGGTCTTGATGATCTGCTGGCGCAGGTGATGCAGCTTGGCAATCGGCTGGCCGTCGTCACCGTAGACTTCCAAGTCGTCGTCCTGCACCTGGTTGGTCGGCCAGAAACCGAACACTGCGCGGGCGCTGATGAGTTTTTCGTCGATCAGTTTCCTGAGCATTTCCTGGGCATCGGCATACAGCGCAGTGGCGGCTTCACCCACTACTTCGTCGGTGAGGATGCGCGGGAACTTGCCGGCCAAATCCCAGGAGATGAAGAACGGCGTCCAGTCGATGTATTCGGCCAGCACCTTGAGGTCGATATTGTCCAGCACCTTGGCACCGGTAAAGGTCGGGACCACCGGCGTGTAAGTAGCCCAGTCGAACTGCGGCTTCTTGGCGATGGCGGCCGGGTAGCTCAGGCGCTCGGTGCGCGCGCTGCGGTTGGAGGTGCGTTCGCGCACGTCGATGTATTCCAGGCGGGTCTTCTCGACAAAACCGGCCTTCAATTCCTTGGACAGCAACTGCGTCGCCACGCCCACCGCGCGCGAGGCGTCGGTGACGTAGATCACTGCGTCGTTGCTGTACTTGGGCTCGATCTTCACCGCCGTGTGCGCCTTGGAGGTGGTGGCGCCGCCGATCATCAAGGGCAGGTGGAAGTCCTGGCGCTGCATCTCGCGGGCCACGTGCACCATTTCGTCCAGGGACGGCGTGATCAGCCCGGACAGGCCGATGATGTCGCACTTCTGCTCCTTGGCCCCCTGCAGGATCTTCTCCGCCGGTACCATCACGCCCAGGTCGACGATGTCATAGCCGTTGCAACCCAGCACCACGCCGACAATGTTCTTGCCGATGTCATGCACGTCGCCCTTGACCGTGGCCATCAGGATCTTGCCCTTGGCTTCGGGCTTATCGCCTTTTTCCAGCTCGATGAACGGGATCAAGTGCGCCACCGCCTGCTTCATCACGCGGGCGGATTTCACCACCTGGGGCAGGAACATCTTACCGGCGCCAAACAGGTCGCCGACGATGTTCATACCCGACATCAGTGGGCCTTCGATCACTTCGATCGGGCGCGCAAACGATAGGCGCGATTCCTCGGTGTCTTCGACAATGTGCGTGGTGATGCCCTTGACCAGCGCATGCTCCAGGCGCTTGTTGACCTCCCAGCCACGCCATTCCTCGGTCTCGGCTTCCTTGACGCTGCCGTCGCCCTTGTACTTGTCGGCAATGGCGAGCAGGGCGTCGGTGCCTTCCGGCGTGCGGTTGAGTACCACGTCTTCCACCGCATCGCGCAGTTCGGCCGGGATCTGGTCGTAAATCTCCAGCTGGCCGGCGTTGACGATACCCATGGTCAGTCCGCTGCGGATCGCATACAGCAGGAACACCGAGTGGATCGCCTCGCGCACCGGGTTGTTGCCGCGGAACGAGAACGACACGTTGGACACGCCACCGGAGGTCAGCGCGTAGGGCAGTTCGTCGCGGATATAGGCACAGGCATTGATAAAGTCGACGGCGTAGTTGTTGTGCTCTTCGATACCGGTGGCGACCGCGAAGATGTTCGGGTCGAAGATGATGTCTTCCGGCGGGAAGCCGACTTCATCGACCAGGATGTCGTAGGAGCGTTTACAGATTTCTTTCTTGCGCGCTTCGGTATCGGCCTGGCCGGCTTCGTCGAACGCCATCACCACCACAGCCGCGCCGTAGCGCTTGCACAGCTTGGCGTGATGAATGAACTGCTCCACGCCTTCTTTCATGCTGATGGAGTTGACGATGCCCTTGCCCTGGATGCACTTGAGGCCCGCTTCGATCACCTCCCACTTGGAGGAGTCGATCATGATGGGTACGCGGGAGATGTCCGGTTCGCCGGCGATCAGGTTGAGGAAGGTCACCATGGCCTTCTTCGAATCCAGCATGCCCTCGTCCATGTTGATGTCGATCACCTGGGCGCCGGCTTCCACCTGCTGCAGGGCAACTTCAAGGGCTTCGGTGTAGTTGTCTTCGCGGATCAGGCGGGCGAACTTCGCCGAGCCGGTGATGTTGGTGCGCTCGCCGACGTTGACGAACAACGAGCTGCGATCGATGGTGAACGGCTCGAGGCCCGACAGGCGGCAGGCCTTGGGAATGTCCGGGATCGGGCGCGGCGCATACCCGGCCACGGCCTTGGCGATGGCTTCGATATGCCCCGGCGTAGTGCCGCAGCAACCGCCGACGATGTTCAGGAAGCCACTTTGGGCGAACTCTTCGATGACCTTGGCGGTTTCTGACGGCAGTTCATCGTACTCGCCGAACTCATTGGGCAGGCCAGCGTTCGGGTGCGCCGACACATGGGTGTTGGCCTTGTTCGACAACTCTTCCAGGTAGGGGCGCAGTTCACTGGCGCCGAGGGCACAGTTCAAACCGACCGAGATCGGCTTGGCGTGGGCCACGGAGTTCCAGAACGCTTCAGTGGTCTGGCCCGACAGGGTACGGCCGGACGCGTCGGTGATGGTGCCGGAAATCATGATCGGCAGTTCGATACCCAGGGCTTCGAACACGCCCTGCACGGCAAAGATCGCGGCCTTGGCGTTGAGGGTGTCGAAGATGGTTTCGATCAGGATCAGGTCGGCGCCGCCTTCGATCAGGCCCTGGGTGGCCTCGGTGTAGTTTTCCACCAGTTCATCGAAGGTCACGTTGCGGTAGCCGGGGTTATTCACGTCCGGTGACAGCGAGCAGGTGCGGCTGGTCGGGCCCAGCACGCCGGCCACGAAGCGCGGCTTGGCCGGGTTTTCGTGGGTCTTGGCGTCGGCGACTTTGCGCGCCAGGCGCGCGCCTTCCACGTTCAGTTCATAGGCCAGCTCTTCCATGCCGTAGTCGGCCATGGAGATGCGCGTGGCGTTGAAGGTGTTGGTTTCCAGAATATCGGCGCCAGCGTCCAGGTACGCCTTCTCGATGCCGCCAATCACGTCGGGGCGGGTGAGCACCAGCAGGTCGTTGTTGCCCTTGACGTCGCTCGGCCAATCGGCGAAGCGTTTGCCACGGTAGTCCTGCTCCTCGAGCTTATAGCTCTGGATCATCGTGCCCATGCCACCGTCCAGGATCAGGATACGTTCCTTGAGGGCGTGGTGAAGGGCTTGCAGACGAACGCTTCGGTCGGACATGGGACTACTCTGGTCAGGCATTTCGGAGGGCGTGAATCATAACAAACCTGCGGGCTGTTGTAGCATGTTGAGCTTTTGCATGAATATCGCTCATGTTGCAGGGGTGCATGGCCCGGTAGAATCACGCCACTTCAAACACCGCACGCCTTGAATCGGGACCGGATACATGTCACTTCGTTTAATCGTCAGCGCCGTCCTGGCCTTGATAGCCAGCAGCGCTCAGGCGGAAGGTCCCGCTTCGGCGATTTCCTACACCCGCGACATCCAACCGATCTTTACGCAAAAGTGCGTGGCCTGCCATGCCTGCTATGACTCCGCGTGCCAGCTCAACCTAGGCAGCGCCGAGGGCGCAGCGCGGGGCGCAAGCAAGATGCCGGTGTATGACGGTGAGCGCAGCCAGGCCACGCCAACCACCCGTTTGTTTTATGACGCATTCGGTAAGCAGGCGTGGCAGCAGAAGGGCTTCTATTCGGTGCTGGACGCCCAGGGCAGCCAGGCTGCGCTGATGGCGCGCATGCTGGAGCTGGGGCACAACGCACCGCTGGCGCCCAATGCCAAGCTGCCCGACAACATTGTACTGGGGCTCAACCGCGAAAATATGTGCGCAATGCCCGGCGAGTTCAGTGCCTATGCCGGCGCTCACCCCAAGGAAGGCATGCCGCTGGCGGTTACCGGCCTGACCGACCAGCAATACCAGACTTTGCAACGCTGGCTGGCCTCCGGCGCGCCGATTGACGAGCAGGGCCTGGCGCCGAGCGCCAGGGAAGCGTTGCAAGTGCAACAGTGGGAAAACCTGTTCAACCAGCCGGGCGCCCGTGAAAGCCTGGTGGCGCGCTGGCTGTTCGAGCATTTGTTCCTGGCGCATATCTATTTCGAGAACGGCGAGCCGGGGCATTACTTCCAGTGGGTGCGTTCGCGTACGCCTAGTGGCCAGCCGATTGACCTGATCGCCACCCGTCGCCCCAACGACGACCCAGGCACTCAGGTGTACTACCGCCTGTGGCCGGTGCAGGGTGTGATCGTGCATAAAACTCACATCACTTACCCCTTCAGCGCGGCGAAGATGGCGCGGATCAAGGCGTTGTTCTATGCCGGCAACTGGCAAGTCACGGCCTTGCCAGGCTATGGCCCCGGCAGCCGCGCCAACCCGTTCGCGACATTCGAGGCGATCCCGGCTAAAGCGCGCTACCAATTCATGCTCGATAACGCTGAGTACTTCGTGCGTACCTTCATTCGCGGGCCGGTGTGCCGTGGGCAGATCGCCACGGATGTGATCCGCGATAACTTCTGGACGCTGTTCCAGGACCCCGACCACGACCTGTACATCACCGATGCGCGTTATCGCGGCCAGGCCACGCCGTTGCTGGCCATGCCCGGGCAGAATGACGACGTGGGCAGTGTGCTGAGCCTGTGGCTGGCCTATCGCGACAAGCGCAACCAGTACGAAGCCTTGCGCCGTGACAACTATGCAGACTTGCCCGCGCCGAGCTGGCCGACGTTGTGGGCGGGCAATGACAATGCGTTGTTGAGCATTTTCCGTCATTTCGACAGCGCCTCGGTGACCAAGGGCCTGATTGGCGAGGTCCCGCAGACGATGTGGCTGTTCGACTACCCGCTGCTGGAACGCACCTATTACCAGTTGGCGGTGAATTTCGATGTGTTCGGCAACGTCTCGCACCAGGCCCAGACCCGCCTGTATTTCGACCTGATCCGCAATGGCGCCGAGCAGAACTTCCTGCGCCTGATGCCCGCCGACACCCGCGAAGACTTCATGGACGACTGGTACCAGAACAGCGGCAAGCTCAAGCTGTGGCTGGACTACGAGGCGATTGACGATGATAAGGCCAGTGGTTTGCACCTGAGCGAGAAAGACCCCAAGCGTGACTTCGCCAACCAGTTGCTGACCCGCTACGGCCATTTGAGCGCCAGCCCCGACCCGATCAACCGCTGCAGCGGCGCGTTCTGCTCCCGCGGCGGCATCGACCCGGCCTTGCAGGATGCCGAACAAGCGTTGAGCCGCCTGACCTCGCGCCCGGCCGCGGGGCTCAAGGTGATCGAGCAGTTGCCCGAAGCCACGATGCTGCGCATCGAAACCGCCAGCGGCAAGCGCGAGGTCTACAGCCTGCTGCGCAACCGTGCCCACAGTAACGTGGCGTTCCTGCTGGGTGAGGCGTATCGCTATCAGCCGGGCCTGGACACGGTGACCATTTACCCCGGCGTGCTCAGCAGCTACCCGAACTTCATGTTCAATATCCCGGCCCGGCAGGTGCCTGAGTTTGTCGCGCAGATGGAGCAGGCCAAGGACGCCAAAAGTTTCGAGAAAATCGTCGACCGCTGGGGTGTGCGCCGCAGTCACCCGTTGTTCTGGCAGTATTTCCACGACTTGTCGCAATACATCCATGAAACCACGCCGGTGGAAGAGGGCGTATTGGACATGAACCGCTACGAGAACTTATAACTAAGTGCATTGATCCGGTCATTTCTCCACGCGGGGGCTGAAGCAGTCGGATATCTACCTACGGACTGGAAAAGGTATGCCGATGTTGATTTCAGTGCAGTTGCTACGCGCGCTGGCGGCATGGCTTGTGGTGGGTCACCACGTCATGCAGCTGTTTTTTAACTTCGAGGCCCACAACGCCTTGGAGGACCTGTTGGTCGAAAAGGGCGCCGCCGGGGTGGACGTATTCTTCGTCATCAGCGGCTTGGTGATTTTCCTCGCGAGCGCCGACAAAGCGCTCACGCCTTGGCGCTTCATGCTGATGCGCGTGGCCAGGATTGCTCCGGCGTACTGGTTCTATACCCTGCTTTTGGCTGTGCTGGTCACGGCCATGCCCTGGATGTTTCCAGACGTTCAGCTAGAACGGGGTCATGTGCTCCTGTCGATGCTCTTTATCCCCGCGCAAAACCCGGCGGGCTACGGCGTGTATCCACTGCTGGATGTGGGCTGGACGCTGAATTTCGAGATGCTGTTCTACTGCCTGTTCGCTGTTGCGCTGCTGGTGCGTGAAGCCTATCGGCTGTGGGTGGTGGCGGCGCTGCTGTATCTGCTGTGCTATGTCATTGGCCCCGCCTTTGACTTGGCCGATGGGTTTTACCGTAATGACATTGTCCTGGAGTTTCTCATGGGCGTGGCGATCGGCATGCTCTACCGCCGCGGTCTGTGCCGGGCCAGGCCGTGGCTGGCGTTGCTGGGTGTCGTCGCGGCATTGGCGGCGATTTACCATGGCGCGGATGTACCCCGAGTATTGGAATGGGGCCTGCCCAGCGCCGTGTTGGTGATCAGTTGCGTGGCGCTGGAGCCTTACTTCCATGGTTCGCGCTTGATAAAGCTGCTGGGGGACTGCTCTTACTCGGTGTATCTGCTTCACGTACTGGTGCTGTGCGTTGGACGCTGGGCCATTGAGCACGGGGGGATAGACCCCTACACGCTTGTGCCGGTGTGCGTCGTTTTCATCGCGCTGGGTTCATTGGCCAGCTACCACTGGTTGGAGAAGGGCACCCATCGCAGGCTCAAGCACTGGTTTGGCCTTGATGAATCGGTACCCTTTTCCAAGCAACAGCATTAGGACTGGCGCTGTTGGTCTCAAGGCCTCATGTACTTCCAGTAGGCTTTCCCATAGTCCATCAGCAACTCGGTCCCGGCAGGGATATCCCGCCAAGCAACTAGAAACACCATGTATTTGCCTACATACAGGGCGCCGACATTTTCGATGCCAACGTCGGGCAGGTTGGGCACCTTGACCGCATTGATCAGGCTCAGCGTATTGCTGTTACCGTGGCCGCTGATAGTCGCGCCATGAGTGTGGGTTTGGAATAAATACGTGCCGACGGCCGTTTCACCTTTTTCCAGTATCTCGGTATTGATCGAGGCTTGATCCAGATGCAGCTTGCCGGTGTAAGGCCCAAGAACATCGAAGCGTTTTATATCGGTTCTGGCCACCACCGAAAGGCCTCGTTCCGGGCCGTCCGCCAATTTCTTGACCTCCAGCAGGCGATCAAGCCGGCGATGGTGGCTGCCCTCCTTGGCGATCCATTCACGAATGCTTTTGGTCGCAGCCTCCTTGACTTCGACATGCTGCAGGCCGGTGAACTCGTCAAAAAACTGGTTGGCGTCGCTGATCTCAATGTTTTGCAACGGACCTTCAAGTTCAAGGGTCAAGCTGCGTCTGACGTCGTTGGGGTCTTGCAGAATCGGCGCATTATTGTTGATTTTATGATCAAAAGACGCCGTGATCGAGGTGGATCGGTGCCGCGTGGGTGTGGCGTCGTCCTCCAGCCGCGGACGTTTTGAGCTGCCTGCAGTGGGCGGGGCGGGCCGTTTCCTGGCCACGGGCTCGTCCAGCGGGCTTCTTTGTCCGAACAGCCACCTTTCTCTACCGGCGCGGGTCATGCTGCCATTGTCATTGACGTAGTTGCTCCAGATAACCGGGTTGAGGTTGTTCTGCTCGACAAATGCGTGCATGGACACCCTTGAATTGGTGGCGTTGTAGTGCTTGTTCCACTCTTGCAGGTGTTTGGATTTCAGAGCGTTGAACTGCTCACCCCTGGCGTATTTGGCGAGTACTTTGCCTGCCGCTTTATAGGTGCCATCAGGGTTTACGTGGTCGGCAAAGGCCACCGGATCCAGGTTATGGTCGGCGGCGAAGCCTTCAAGGGTGAGGCTGTTGCGCTCGCGCTGGGACGTCTTGCTCCAGCGCTCGATGTGATCGTAGGTAACGCTGGTGCGGGCGGTTCCCGCACGGTCCAGCATCAGTTGGCCCCTGGGCGTCAGGGTGTTGCGGCTACTGACAAATTGCCGAAAGGCGCTGGGGTCCAGGTTGTAAGTGCTGACGAAGTTGTCCATGGTTTTTTTCAGGGCGTCTTCACTGACCTCGGTCCATTTCAACAGCACTGAGGGCGTTACCACGCTTGGGGCATCCGGCGCGCCGCCCGTGAGCTTGATCGGGTCTGAATACCAATGACCGGGCTCAACCGACGACAGCGTGATCGACAAATCCCGGTTGGTCTTTGGATTGACCAGTACGATCGAAAAGCTGTTGTCGGCGCCCGCGGCGGCCTCCTGAATGAACCCATAGGAGTTATCGCGCACCTGGTACACCGCGATTTTGCCCTTATCGTCGACATTACAGATGAACTTCTGGTTGTAGTCCGCTCGGGAGAAGAGACCGCGCGCGTCGGGCTTGAGGCCTCTGATCAGCTCAGGGTCAACCGCGTACTGACGGATCAACGGGCTGCTGTTGCTGATGACCGTGATCGGCTCTCTAAAGCGCGGCCCGAAGGCTGTATTGGAGGCGGTATCGATCAAGCGATAATCCGGCGCGTCGAGGCTACCGACGTTGCGCATCGGAACATTGGCCAAGCCGTCCACGGTAAACAGTTGATCGCCTGCCTGCAGCGGTTTCCAGCTGTCAGGGTCAACCGAGCGCATGTGCCTTGCGGCGATCGTCCCATCGCGCAGTTGGGCAATACCCCGTTTTGCCTGGCGCATCAGTTTGTGGCCCAGCTTGAGCAAACCAAAGCGTGCGAGCCTGAGCAGGCTGGGCAGGGCGGCCAGGGGGTTGAGTTCCTGGAGTGTGGCAATCACCAGTTTGCCGGTCAGTTTCGCGAGTTTAGGCAGCGCCAGGCGCAGCCCGGTCTTGCCTGCCTGGACAAGCAGGCGGGTAGAACCGGCCACATACCGCCCCACCGGCAACGCGAAAGCTACGATGTCAATGAACAGGCTGGCGACGCCTGATTTGATGCGTTGGGGGGCGCCGGAAGCGATGTCGTCGATACCGCCCCAAAGCGGGATAAAAATCTTGCCCCAGAACGCCAAGTCTTCGAGTACCTCAGCGGGGATGTCCACGTTCCGCGTGTTTTTACGGGTTTTTTCCAGGAGGGCTTGTTCATCGCAGAAAAACAGCTCACGGGCAATCATGCTCGCCAGGGTTTCACTGCGCGGCGCATACAGCGTGTTGGGCGCGAACGATTGGATACGCGGCCCAGCGTCGATGCCAGGCAGTGTCTCGCCGACTTGTTCAACGATCAACTCAGCTTTTTTGCCTGGCCTGGGCGCTTTGTTCTCGCGGTAAGCCTCGCGATCAAACGGCACTTCGGTGGCCAGCCTGTACTTGTCCCAGCTCATGGCGTCGCGTAGTTCTACCACTTTGCCGTTTAGCGGTAGGCTCTGCAGGTCTTTGCGTCGACGCAGTAGGCCGGCGAAGGGGAAGACCTCGACGTAGATGGGATGGAGGGGCGAGCGGGGCTTGACGATGCGCAGGATAAAACCTGTCCGGTAACGAACGGCATCGGTCTTGGCTTTGGTTTCATATTCGATGGGCACCTTGTTCAGGGCTTCTCTTAATGAATACACGGTGATCTCGTCCTGATCCACGTCCAGGGTCGCACTGCCCAGGTGCGCAAGCAGTGATTGGATTAAGGTCTTGTAGGCGTTTCTCGGCACCTCAAGGGCTTCGCGAAAGGCTTTGTCGTACTCCGTGTCCGAGGCAAAGCGCCAACGGCTGGGCAGGTTGAGTTTGAGGTTATGAACCGCGTTGAACATCTCATATTCATGCTGCTCCAGTGCGTTGACGGCCTGGGTGAGCTCATCCCGGGAGTGGCCCGACGCTCGGCTGGCAATCAGGCCGTTGGCTTGTGCCCATTGGACAGTAGGGGCCAGCCTGGCGGCAGCGACCAGCGCCTGCTGTTTGACGTCGCCCTCACTGACGCGAAAATGTTCCGCCGCCAGGTTAAGCAACTGCTCAAAGCTCATGTGCCGCGATGAGCCGGGTGCACACGCTTCGGCCAGGAGAAAGCCGCTTCTGAAGTTGACCCAGGTATTGGTGACAGCGTAGGGCAGGTCATCGGGAATATCGGCCACCCAGACCTCGCTGGCAACATTGGCCTTGAGGACGCACACCGCCAATTGTGCCGCGTCAGCGCTGATCGACAAGCTATGTTCATAGCGGCTGATCAAGGATTGGCGGATCGACGAATAAGACGCGCCAGACGCAATGAATAGCTTCAATTCGTTGTCAATCAGCGAGTCGGTGCTGGGAATGATCGTCAGCCACAATGCGCGCCACAGTAATTTCACCCGTACCGGGCCCGGGCAGATTTCCTCCTTTTGGCTGCCATACCAGTCCAAGGCCTTGGCGATCCGCTCGCCCAGCGCCAGGTTATCGGGGCTATTGAGCAATTGCTCAAGCAAGACGGTGGGGGTGGTGGCGAGCATGTCCTGCTGTGAGGCGGTAAATGTTTCGGGCAATACATGACGGAACAGCGATTGACGGGTGTGTGTTTCGATCTGGCGGATAACCTCCTTGATCTTCTGGTCGGCAGGCGCATCCATCAAATGCTGCAAGTCGCTGAGATTGCCTTCGTGTCCGAGTTTTTTCAGGGTGTGGTGTTCCTGCAAGCCAGCGAGAACCGCTTTCCACTGCTCGCGGGTTTTGGGGCGTGCGGGGATGATCGAGTAATACTTGAGTACCAGATCGAACCGCACCGAACCGTCTCTTTTGAGGCCGTTACCCACACGCCGGTTGATATCCAGCAACACGTCGGCGTCGATGTACCAATAGGTGGGCATATGGCGCAGGATCACCGAGTGATCGGCGATGCTGAACGTTTCGGCAGGGTCGGGTATCGGTGAGCGCGCGCTGCTGAACAGGGTGGAGAGCAAGTCATAAAGAAAGTCCCGGCCCAGAATGGAGTCATCAGGTTCGGGCTTTTCCCGCAGGAACTGCTGAAAGTTTTCATCGGCTTCCAGTTTCCCAAGGACCCGAAAGGCTTCCTTGCACTCGCGATGCAGTTCGCTGTTGTGCGGCGGGGAGTAGTAAACCTCGGCGGCGGATGCCGTCAGTGAGCTTTGTGCGGTCACGAAATCAATCAGATGGTCCAGATGCGCTTGCTGTTCTGGCAAGCTCTTGAAATAGAAACCCTGCAACGCGTTATTCATTCAATCCTCACAATCCGTAGTCGAAGAGGATTCACTCTATTGAGCCGGGCTTTGCGCGGGGGCTATATAGGTAGGCACAGGTTTTTGCACAAAGGGGGGCGGTGTAGCGGCGCCTTCGGTCAGCAGGCTCAGGTCTTTCCCGACAAAAATACTCGGGCTTTGTACCTGCGTAATAATTTGGCGTAAACTGCGGGCAAGCCTGTGAGGAGTTTCCATGACTGCCATAACCATTACCGACGCCGCCCACGATTACCTGGCTGACCTGCTGTCCAAGCAGAACACCCCAGGTATCGGCATCCGCGTCTTTATCACCCAGCCTGGCACCCAATACGCCGAGACGTGCATTGCCTACTGCAAGCCCGGCGAAGAGAAGCCTGAAGATACCGCCCTGGGGCTCAAAAGCTTCACCGCGTATATCGATGCCTTCAGCGAAGCCTTCCTGGACGACGCCGTGGTCGACTACGCCACCGACCGTATGGGCGGCCAGTTGACCATCAAGGCCCCCAACGCCAAGGTGCCGAACGTCAACGCCGACAGCCCGGTCAATGAGCGCATCAACTACTACCTGCAAACCGAGATCAACCCGGGGCTGGCCAGCCACGGCGGCCAGGTGAGCCTGATCGACGTAGTGGATGACGGTATCGCCGTGTTGAAGTTCGGCGGCGGTTGCCAGGGTTGTGGCCAGGCGGACGTGACCTTGCGCGAGGGTATTGAGCGCACGCTGCTGGAACGTATTCCTGAGCTCAAGGGTGTACGTGACGTCACTGACCACACGCAGAAAGAAAACGCCTACTACTGAGTAAGGTGTTCACTGCGAACATAAAAAAACGGCGCCCCGTGAGCGCCGTTTTTTATGCTTGAAATTCATAGCCTTGCGAAATATACCTAACAAATCAGATCAAGTGTGGGAGTTGCCTTGTCTTAACGCTGTAGTAGCGAGCTTGCTCGCGAAGAACGTCAACGATAACGCGCGCTTGCTGAATGAACGCGGCGCCTGGAAGTTTTTCGCGAGCAAGCTCGCTCCTACAAAAAGCCTTGAGGCAAGCCAGCTCCCACATTGTTGTGCGCATTGCTTCAGGGGCGGTAGAGGTGCGCATGCCCTGCGCGGTACAGCGACGACTCGCTGAAACTGTCACTGGACAACACCCGGCCCACCACAATCAACGCTGTCCGCCGAAACCCCTTCGCCACGACTTTCTCGGCAATGTCGCTCAGCGTACCGACCACCCAATCCTGATCCGGCCAGGTGGCACGGTGTACCACGGCAATCGGGCAGTCCGCGCCGTAATGCGGCAGCAGTTGCGCGACGATTTTTTCCAGATGATTGACCCCCAGATGAATCGCCATGGTGGTGCCATGCCGCGCCAGGCTGTCGAAGTCTTCGCCGGGGGGCATGCTGGTTTTATCGGCGTAACGGGTCAGGATCACGCTTTGGGCGATATCCGGCAGGGTCAGTTCGGTTTCCAGTAAGGCTGCGCACGCCGCCACCGCCGTGACCCCTGGAATGATCTGGAAGGGGATGCCCAGCTCACGCAAATGGCGGATTTGTTCACCAATCGCCCCATACAGGCTGGGATCGCCGGAGTGCACCCGCGCCACATCCTGGCCTTTAGCATGGGCCGTCGTGATCAGCTCGATGATCTGTTCCAAGTGCAGCTCGGCGCTGTTGACCACCTGGAGCGCCTGATGACCTTCCAGTACGGCGGCGGGCACCAGCGAGCCGGCGTAGATAATCACCGGGCAATGGCGGATCAGCCGCTGGCCCTTGACGGTGATCAATTCCGGGTCGCCGGGGCCGGCGCCAATAAAGTAGACGGTCATGGAGAAGTCCTGTTGAAAAACGCATGAGCATGAAGATTGCTCATGATCGAAAGCGGCAATTATCGGGATTTTAACCCGCGCAGGCCAATGCAAGGGTGGCCTGTACGCTTTTCTGGCGGGTGATCAGCAGGCGCGCGGGGCCATTGGACAGGTGCTCGGCCAGGGCCAGGGCGGCGCTTTCTGCCACGCCGTAACAGCCGGTGTGGGCAAAAGCCAGCGCTGAGCGATGGCTCAGCCGATGTTCATAGCCCGCCAGTTGCTCGGCGCTGAAGCACTGCAAAGGCCGGTTCAACCGCTGGGCCAGCGCCAGCAGCCCCGGTTCATTGCGTTTGCGGTCAATGCTCGCCAACGCGGTCACGCGTGAGGGATCAATGCCGGCCTCGGCCAGGGCGCTGTCCAGCAACGCCAGCAGGCTGTGAGCCTCACAGCCACGCTGGCAGCCCAAGCCGACAACCACGATCATGCCGAGTATTGGTCGTCGCGGTTGCGGCGGAACAACCAGGCACTGATCAGGCCCAGGGCCAGCCAGAAAGCGACGTTGGTCAATTGCGAGGCGATCTTGAACTGCGCTTCGAGCGCCTCCGGGGCCAGCATCGAATGTACCTCAGGTTGCGGCGCGCCGATGAAGTGGGGCACGGCAAGAATCGCCAGCCCAAGGCCTTTCAACAGCCAGTTGCGGCCGAACACGATCAGCGCCAGGCCGGCGGCGGTGGAGGCTGCGGTGCCGATCCACCAGGTCTGGCGCAGTGTCAGGTCAGCCGCCGCAGTGCCCGGCAGTTCCGGTGGCAGGCCCAGGGTGGGTGCCAGTACAAAGGTCGCGTAGCCGGCCAGGCCCCAGAGCAGGCCTTGGGCGGTGCGGGTCGGCGCGCGCAGCGTGTAGAGGCCGGCGAGCATCAGTGCAAAGCCTACGGCCACCACCAGGTTGCCTCCAGTGGTAGACAACACACGCTGCCAGCCATCTTCCGGCTCCCAGGCTTGGGCATCGTGGCTGTGGGCAGCAACGCCTGCGGCGTGCTCGTGCACCACTTCAGCGGCTGGCGGGGCTTTTTCAAAGCTTTCTGCCTGCAGAATCAGCGGTGCCACCCAGAAACTTTGCAGCAGGGTCAGCAGCAAGGCAGCCAAAAGCCCAGTGAACCCTGCGGTTTGCGCAATACGCTTGATCATGTCGGCAGCTCTCAATGGCACGGGAACGCGGCGCTGTGGCGGGTATCGTGGGCGGCGTTGTGCACCGCCTCGATGTGCGAGAACCCGGCGAAATACACCAGGCACGCGCCGAGGATCGACGCACCGATGGCGGCGGTCAGGCGTTGGCTGAGGGTGGCGGTGCTAGTGGCGGTGTGCGAAGTGCTGCTGATGATCGACATGGCACGTCCCTTTCAGGTGTCAGGGTGAAACGAGCGCATGAAAACCCCACGCGCCAGGCACGCAGGGTTCGAACAGCGCCCGCCCACCGCGGGTTTGTTATCTGAATTTTTCGGGCCGGTCTCCGGGCTTGCGAGGGGCGACTCTGGATAGAGTCCTCCTGAAAGCATCGCCTTCCCATGCAAAAGCACAGTGGCCATGACGCTTCGCTCGCTTACCGTTGCGGGGGCAGCACCGGACTGGTCATAGGTCTATGACGCACCGGTTTCCCGTTTCACCCTGTGAAGGGCACCCGAAACAAGAGGTGTAGGAGAGCATGGGCCGGGGACGGTAGTCAAATGCCGCAAGCCCCTGTAGCCTTGCACCCTCGAGGTTCTTCGGCCCAGGCCGAAGCTAAGAAGGGAACGCGGTTCAAGCCGCGGCTGCCCCCGCAACTGTGAAGGGTTCAGTTGACTGCCACGCCACTGCCGATAGGGCGGGAAGGCGCAGTCAGCGTTGGTCGCAAGACCTGCACACCCCAAGCCAGGAGACCTGCCTCGCCACTGATTTTCCACTTCAACCGGGCGGGGTGATCCGGTGACGAAATCCGCTGCTGCGCGCTGTCGCAGGGCCTGTCGTCCCGTATGCCCGCCCCAAAGGGCATCCGATGAAAACACTGGCCAAACTTCCCGTCACCATCGTTACCGGCTTCCTTGGCTCGGGCAAAACCACGCTGTTGCGCCATATGCTCGACAACGCCCAGGGCCGTCGCATTGCGGTGATCGTCAACGAGTTCGGCGAGCTGGGCATCGACGGTGAAATCCTCAAGCAGTGTTCTATCGGTTGCACCGAAGAAGAAGCCAATGGCCGCGTCTACGAGCTGGCCAACGGTTGCCTGTGCTGCACCGTGCAGGAAGAGTTCTTCCCGGTGATGCGCGAACTGGTCGCCCGTCGCGGTGACCTGGACCATATCCTCATCGAAACCTCGGGCCTGGCCCTGCCCAAGCCGTTGGTGCAAGCCTTCCAGTGGCCGGAAATCCGCAGCGCCTGCACCGTTGATGCGGTGATCACCGTGGTCGACAGCCCAGCCGTGGCCGCCGGCACCTTTGCCGCCTTCCCGGACCAGGTCGACGCCCAGCGCAAGCTTGACCCGAACCTGGACCACGAGTCACCGTTGCATGAGCTGTTCGCCGACCAACTGGCCAGCGCCGACCTGGTGATCCTCAACAAAACCGACCTGATCAGCGCCGAAGACCTGGCCCGCGTGCGCCTGGAAGTCGCCGAAGAACTGCCGCCCGCGGTGAAGATCATCGAAGCCAGCAGCGGTCGCCTGCCCCTGGACGTGCTGATCGGGCTGGGCGCCGGTTCCGAGGAACATATCGACGGGCGTCACAGCCATCACGACCATCACCACGAAGGTGAAGACGACCACGACCACGATGCCTTCGACTCCATCTCCATCGACTTACCCCAAGCCGATGAAGCACTGCTGCTCGACGCCCTGACCCAATTGGTGGTGCAGCACGGCATCCTGCGTGTGAAAGGTTTCGCGGCGATCCCCAACAAACCGATGCGCCTGCTGATCCAGGGCGTGGGCACGCGCTTTGACAAGCACTTCGACCGTGCCTGGGGCGCTGACGAAGCACGCACCACGCGCCTGGTGCTGATCGGCCAGGAACTGGACGCCGCCGGCCTCGAAGCGCAATTGCGCGCCGCCCTCAGCGTTTAACCATGCACCTGCTCAGGACCCAACCCGGTGGTTTCGTCGCGGACGACAATATTGCCGATCTTGGCCAGACCCCCGCTGAACTGGTGATCCTGTGCAGCGGTGATTCCAGCCTGGCGCTGCTCGCCGAAGCCGCCCAGCAATTGCCCGAGGATTACCCCAGCCTGCGCCTGGCCAACCCGATGCAGGTGCAGAACCATGCCTCGGTCGACTTGTACGTCGATGAGGTGTTGCGCCACGCCAAGGTCATCCTGCTGTCATTGCACGGCGGCATCGGGTATTGGCGCTACGGCATCGAGCGCCTGGTGGAGTTGGCCGAGCGCGGCGTCACCCTGATCCTGGTGCCGGGTGACGACCGCCCGGACCCGGAGCTCAGCGGCCTGAGCACCGTTGCTGCCGAACACCGCGAGCGCCTGTGGCACTTCCTGCGCCAAGGTGGCCTGGGCAATGCCCTGGATTTTTACCACTGCCTGGCCAGTGCCCACCTGGGCCGTGACTATCCCTGGGCCGAGCCGCAAACATTGCCGCGCACGGCGATCTATCACCCGCACAACGCCAATGCTCGTCTCAATGACTGGCAGGCCGATTGGCATGCCGATTGGCCTGTGGCCGCGGTGCTGTTCTACCGCTCGCATTTGCAGGCGGCCAATACCGGTTTTATCGATGTGTTCTGCCAGCGCTTACAGGCGGCGGGCCTCAACCCGTTGCCTATCGCGGTGGCCAGTTTGAAAGAGCCCGGCTGCCTCACGGTGGTCGAGGACCTGCTGGATGACGTGCAAGCCGCGGTAATTCTGAACACCACCGGCTTTGCCCAATCGAGCCCGGAAGCGCCGCATTTGCGCCCGTTTCGCCGCAATATCCCGGTGATCCAGGCGATCTGCGCCCAGGACAACCAACCCGGCTGGCAGGCCAGCGAACAAGGCCTGGGGCCCCGCGACCTGGCGATGCATATTGCCTTGCCGGAGCTGGACGGGCGCATCATCAGCCGGCCCATCAGTTTCCAGGACCTGGCCTGGCGCAGCGAGCGCAGCCAATCGGACGTGGTGTGCTACCGCGCAGCGCCCGAACGCATGGATTTTGTCGCTGAGCTGGCACGCCGTTGGGTCGAGTTGGCGCGGGTGCCGAATGCCCAGAAACGGATTGCGTTGATCCTGGCCAACTACCCGACCCGCGACGGTCGTATCGGCAACGGCGTGGGCCTGGACACCCCGGCGGCGGCGCTGAATATCCTGCGCGCCTTGCAAACTGAAGGCTACCCGGTGGCGGAGCGGCTGCCCGACAGCGGCACCGCGCTGATCCATGAACTGCTCGGCGGCGTCACCAACGACCCCGACAGCCTCGACCTGCGCCCCTGCCATCAAAGCCTGAGCCTTGTGGAATACCAGGCGATGTTTGATCGTTTGCCGGCGTCCAATCGCCAGGCCGTGCTGGAGCGTTGGGGCGCGCCGCAAAACGATCCGATGTGCCGCGATGGCCGCATGATGATCGCCGGCCTGCGCCTGGGCCTGACCTTCGTCGGCATCCAGCCGGCCCGGGGTTACCAGGTGGATGCCAGCGCCGTGTACCACGACCCGGACCTGGTACCGCCCCATGGCTACCTGGCGTTCTATTTCTGGCTGCGCCATACCTACGGCGCCCACGGCGTGATCCATGTGGGCAAGCATGGCAACTTGGAGTGGCTACCCGGCAAAGGCGTGGGCCTGTCGGAGCACTGCTGGCCGGATGCATTGCTGGGGCCGCTGCCGAATATCTACCCGTTTATCGTCAACGACCCGGGTGAGGGCGCCCAGGCCAAGCGGCGCACCCAGGCGGTGATCATCGACCACCTGATGCCACCGCTGACCCGCGCCGAAACCTACGGCCCGCTGCGTGACCTTGAATTGTTGGCCGACGAATATTACGAGGCGCAATTGCTCGACCCGCGCCGTGCGCTGGAGCTGCAAAAAGACATCCTCAAGCTGGTGCGCGAAACCCGTATCGACCAGGAGCTTGAACTGGGCAGTGAGGCGGACGCGGCGGTGTGGCTGCCGCGCCTGGATACCTACCTGTGCGACTTGAAGGAATCGCAGATCCGCGATGGCCTGCATATCTTTGGCGAGTCGCCCGAGGGCCGCTTGCGTATCGACACCTTGCTGGCGCTATTGCGCATTCCCCGCGGCGATGGCCGGGGCCCGCAGTCGAGCCTGCTGCGAGTGTTGGCCAAGGCATTCGACCTGGGGTTTGATCCGCTCGATTGCGCATTGGCCGAGCCCTGGACGGGGCGGCGCCCGTTGGTGTTGCAGAAGATTGACGATCAGCTGTGGCGTACGGCCGGGGATACCCGCGAACGTCTGGAGTTGTACGCGGCGCGCTTGATCGAGCAGGCATTGGAAGGCCCCATCGAACAGTTGGAAGAGCCCGGCTGGCAGGAGGTGAAGTCGGTGATCGAAAGCCTGCGCATTGTCGTCGCGCCACGCCTGGATGCCTGCGGCCCCGCAGAGATGCGTGGCTTGCTCGATGCCTTGAGTGGGCGTTTTGTCCCGGCGGGGCCCAGCGGTGCGCCGAGTCGCGGGCGGCTGGATGTGCTGCCCACGGGGCGTAACTTCTTTACCGTGGACGTACGCAACCTGCCGACCACCACGGCCTGGCGCCTCGGTTTCCAGTCGGCCAACCTGATTCTTGAGCGGCACCTGCAAGACCACGGCGACCACCTGCGTCAGCTCGGCCTGTCGGTGTGGGGCACTGCCACCATGCGCACCGGCGGGGACGATATCGCCCAGGCCATGGCACTGATGGGCGTGCGCCCGGTGTGGGCCACCGGCAGTCAGCGGGTGGACGATTTTGAAATATTGCCGATCAGCTTGCTGGACCGCCCGCGTGTGGACGTGACCTTGCGCGTGTCCGGGTTCTTCCGCGATGCGTTTGCCAACCTGATCCGCCTGTTCGATGCGGCGGTACAGGCGGTGGCGGCCCTGGATGAACCCGACGACATGAACCCGCTGGCCGCCAAAGTGCGCAGTGAACGCCAAGCATTGCTTGAGTCGGGCCTGGATGAAGGTGCTGCGGCCAAGCAGGCCGGCTGGCGCATTTTTGGTGCCAAGCCGGGTGCCTATGGCGCAGGCGTGCAGGGCGCGATTGACGGGCGCCTATGGCAGAGCCGCGAGGACTTGGCCGAGGTCTACCTGAACTGGGGTGGTTATGCCTACGGTGGCGCTGACGAAGGCACTGCGGCCCGCGAGCAATTTGCCCAGCGGTTGAGTCAGGTGCAGGCGGTGTTGCAGAACCAGGACAATCGCGAGCACGACTTGCTCGACTCCAACGACTACTACCAATTCCAGGGCGGCATGCTGGCCGCCGTGGAAACCCTGAGCGGCGAAAAGGCCGCCAGCTACCATGGCGACCACAGCCAGCCGGATTTGCCGAAAATTCGCACCTTGAAGGAAGAGCTCAACCGGGTGATCCGTTCCCGCGCGGCCAACCCCAAGTGGATCGAAGGCGTGAAGCGCCATGGCTATAAAGGCGCGTTTGAAATGGCTGCGACCGTGGACAACCTGTTCGCCTTCGACGCCACCACTGCGCTGATTGACGATCACCAATACGCCTTGCTCGCCGATGCCTACCTGCTGGACCCTGACACCCGTGCCTTTGTGCAACAGCACAACCCCGATGCCCTGCGCGACATGACCGAGCGCATGCTCGAAGCCCAGCAACGTGGCTTGTGGCAGGCACCGGGGGCGTACCGCGAAGCCTTGGAAAACCTGTTGCTGGACATAGAAGAAGACAGCTGATGACTGAAACCCCCCATTTTCCGCTGTCCGCCGTGGTCGGCGCCGATGACTTGAAACTGGCACTGTGCCTGGCCGCCATCGACCCGAAGATCGGCGGCGTGCTGATCGAAGGGCCACGGGGCATGGCCAAGTCCACCCTGGCCCGTGGGCTGGCAGACCTGTTGGCCAGCGGGCAGTTTGTCACCTTGCCCCTGGGCGCGACCGAAGAGCGACTGGTCGGTACCTTGGACCTGGACGCCGCGCTGGGCGAAGGCCGGGCGCAATTCTCCCCCGGCGTGTTGGCCAAGGCCGACGGCGGCGTGTTGTACGTGGATGAAGTCAACCTGTTGGCGGACCACTTGGTAGACCTGCTGCTGGACGTAGCCGCCAGCGGCACCAACCTGATCGAACGCGATGGGATTTCCCATCGCCATGCGGCGCGCTTTGTGCTGATCGGCACCATGAACCCGGAGGAGGGCGAGCTGCGCCCGCAGTTGCTCGACCGCTTCGGCTTCAACGTGGCCTTGAGTGGGCAGACTCTGCCCGCCGAGCGCGGGCAGATCATCCGTCGTCGGCTGGATTTCGACACTGACCCGGCGGCGTTCTGCGCGCAGTGGGCGCCAGCGCAAGCCGCCTTGCGCGAACGCTGCACCCAGGCGCGGGCACGGCTCGACAGCATCGCCCTGGATGACCAGACGTTGGCCCGCATCACCGAGCGCTGCTTTGCTGCCGGGGTCGACGGCTTGCGTGCTGACCTGGTCTGGTTGCGAGGCGCCCGTGCCCATGCGGCGTGGCGTGGCGCCGTAGCTATCGAGCAGGACGATATCGACGCGGTGGCGGAGTTCGCCTTGCGCCATCGACGTCAGCAGCAGACCCCGGCAGGTGCGCCGCCCCAGCCGAATGACGGGCCGTCATCGTCACCCTCTGACACCTCGCCCGGCCAAGGCCAGTGGGGCGATATGCCCGCACCCGCCTTGCCCACGGGCGCACGCCGCGATGTACCCACCTGGCCAAAAAAGCCCTAGGCATCCGCCCCCGATCTGACGCGGGGGCGGATGCCCGGCCCCAGGCGGGGCGGTTGAACACCGGCCGGCAGGGCAAGGCCCGCAGCGCACAGCGCGGGGCGATCAACTGGCCGGGCACGTTGCTGGGTGGGCGGCCGCAATGCCGTGCGGACCTGCTGTTCCACCTGCGTAGCCGGTCGGCTCCTGAACTGTGGTTGGTGATTGTCGATGCCTCGGCATCCACTCGGCGCCACCAGGCACTGACTGATGCCAAGGGGCTGCTGGCCCAGCTGTTTGACGATGCTTATCGCCAACGGGCGCGCATGGCGTTGTTGACGGCCAGCGGGCAATCGCCGAAATGGCAGGTGCAAGGCCTGAAGGCAGCTAAAGGTTTGGGCGACTGGTTGGAGCCGTTGGGAGCGGGCGGGGGGACGCCGTTGCTGGCTGCGCTGACGGAGGCGGGGCATTGGTTGGCGGCACGGCGTAAGCGTTATCCCGCCGAGCAACAGAAGTTGCTGGTGGTGACCGATGGGCGGCTCAAGGCGATGGGCGCGCTGCCGCGCTTGGAGTGCCCAGGCATGTTGATTGACATCGAGCGCGGGCCGATCAGGTTGGGGCGGGCTGAGGAATTGGCGGTCGGATTGCAGTTGGCGTATCAGCATATCGATAAGCTGTAGCGCCTGGGCTATCGCTTTCGCAGGCAAGCCAGCTCCCACATTTTGGCCGCGCCGCCGATTCCAGGTGGCGGCTGGCTTGCCTGCGATGAGGCCCTCAATTACACCGCACACTCATCAGCCTATCCCCGGTACTTC
>NZ_NKRF01000036.1:0-69365 GCF_003408955.1 Pseudomonas sp. GL93 | reverse complement strand
CTCGTGTTGGATTTTTTTGTTTTTCGTGTACGGCCACCACACGTACTAAACCCCTGATTTGCGGGGGCAGAGGCAGAGGTGAATAGGGGCCACCCCCGGCACAAGTGGGGGAGCGGTTTTGCCGGGAAAGGCGTGGGAACGGTAAACAGTTGTTTGGGTTTTCCCCCCTCTGCGGGAGCAAAGCCCGCTCCCACATATTGACCGCGTGTACTCAGATAGAAATCAGCCCGCCAGGCCGACAAACATATCCTGCACATCATCATGGTTGTCCAGGCCTTCCAGGAACGCCTCGACTTCTGCCATCTGCTCATCGGTCAAACCGCTGACCGGGTTCTTGGAGATATAACCCAGCTTGGCCGACAGCACGGTAAAGCCCTGCTCAGGCAAAGCTTTCTGCACGGCATCCAGGTCGGTGGTTTCGGTGATGAACAAGGTGGCGCCTTCTTCACCCTCTTCAAAGTCCTGGGCGCCCGCTTCGATAGCGGCCATTTCCGGATCGGCGTCCGGCGTGTCCGGCGAGGCTTCGATCAGGCCCACATGGTTGAAATCCCAGGCCACCGAACCGGAAGCGCCCAGTTGGCCCTTGCGGAAGGCCACGCGGATTTCCGCCACGGTGCGGTTGATGTTGTCGGTCACACACTCGACGATCAAAGGCACCTGGTGCGGCGCGAAACCTTCGTAGGTCACGCGGTGGTATTGCACAGTCTCACCGAGCAGACCGGCGCCTTTCTTGATCGCGCGGTCCAGGGTTTCCTTGGGCATCGAGGCCTTTTTGGCCTGTTCCACCACCAAGCGCAGGTGCGCGTTGGTCGCGGTGTCGGCGCCGTTGCGGGCGGCGATGGTGATTTCTTTCACCAGCTTGCCGAAAATCTTGCCCTTGGCATTGGCTGCCGCTTCTTTATGTTTGACTTTCCACTGTGCGCCCATGACTCACTCTCTTATTCCCATCGCGCCGAAACGTCTACTGGCCGGCGCTTTGGGGGCAGAGTTTATAGCGCGAGAACGCTTCGTTCCACCAAAAAACCGGCCAAGGCCCTCAGGTGCGCAAGGGTTTGATCACCGCATTGCGGTCCGGCACAAAATCCCCGGCCTGGGCCAGTACGGCGGGCCTGGCATTCCAGTAGGGCATCAGCACCAGCGAAGAAAACAGCGCCGCACCGGCAAACACAATAAATACCGTAACGGTATCGAAATAGCCTGGCAGCAAACCGCCCAGAATCGCCCCCACCGAACCGCAGCCGTTCACAAAACCCGCGGCGGTAGCGCCGGCCTTGGCGGTGCCGAAGTCTATGGCCGCGGTGCTGCTGATCATTGAGTCCGGCCCATACAGCGTCAGGCCCATGACAAACAGCAGGGCCATCACCAGCACCACACTGCCGGTGTGCAGCGCGCCCATGAACAGCGCCAGGGCAAGCGTCAGCGCCAACAGGCTCAGCACACAGGCGGGCATGCGCCGGGCGCCGAACAGTTTGTCGGAGGCCAGGCCGATCAGCACCGGCCCCAGTAAACCAGCCAACTCAAACGCGGTGGGCACGATGGCGGCGCCGACCTTGCCCACCGACGGCATCTGCTCGTAGACGATCACCGGCCCCCACAACAGAATCGCGTAGCGCGCCGGTTTGAGCAGGAAGTACGCCAGCCCCAGGGTCAACACCGTGCGGTTGCGCAGGATCGCGCGCAGGGGTTCGAGTACGCTGACGCGCTGCTGGGCGGCCAACTGCTCGGCGCTCAGCATCGGCTCGGGCTCGACTGCCGGCAAGCCCACATCCTGCGGGGTATTGCGCTGGAACATAAAGAACAACACGGCCACCACCGCTACCACTGCGGCGCTGGAAATAAACGCCGCGTGCCAACTGCCGATCAGCGTATAGGCCCACCAACCGGCAAACGGTGACGCGACCAACCCGCCAAACGCGTAACACGAACTCCATAACCCCAACACCCGCCCCCGCTGCTGCGCCGGGAAGAAACTGCCAAGGTTCTTGCATAACCCCGACCAGCCGGTGGACTGCGCCAAGCCCTGCACTAACATGCAAGTGACAAAGATCGGCAAGGTGGCAAAGGTGCCCATCACCAACGCCGCGCCTGCGGAAATCAGCAAGCCACCAAGCACCACCACCCGTGGCCCGAAGCGGTCGGCAAGCATGCCCCAAGTGAACTGGCCTACGGCATACGCGGCGAGGTAGAGGCCATCCAGGTTGGCCATCATCATTTTGTCGAGGGGGAAACTCGGGTCGTCGCCGATCCCCAGCTTCGCCACTGAAAACGCTTTGCGGGTGAAATAGAACGCGGCATACGCCAGCCAGGTGATGGCAAAAATCTGCACGCGCCAACGCTTGATGCTACCCATAGGGATATTCATGGTGGTTCTGACCTCAGGTGTGAGTGTGCCGGCAGAATCGAAAGAAAACGCCTGTTGTTTTTATGGTTGAGCACTGCAATGCCGGGCCTTGAAGAGCGCGGTATTGGTCAGATGGGTGCGGTGTGCCTGCGCCCATGGCAGCCGTGGTTGTAGGACTCAACCTACGGCGACTGAGGTGCATCAAAGCAATGGCTGACTCATAGGTAAAATCGATTTATCGTATTTCAAATATAAGCTCAGCTTTTAAGAGGACGTGCCATGTCCGTTTCCCATGCCCAGCTCAAAGCCTTCCATGCGGTGGCCATTCACGGCAGTTTTACCGGGGCGGCCGAACGCCTGTTCCTGACGCAACCTGCGATTTCCGACCAGGTGCGCAAACTGGAAGAGCGCTTCGGCGTACTGCTGTTTCACCGCAACAAACGTTCGGTGCGCCTGACCGATCTGGGTGAGCGCCTGCTGGGTATCACCCAACGCCTGTTTGTGATCGAAGCCGAAGCCGAAGAATTGCTGCAGGATTCGCGCGCCCTGCTCACCGGCACCCTCACCCTGGCAGTGGATGCACCCGTGCACGTACTGCCGCAGATTGCGCGCTTCTGCCAGCGCTACCCTGGGATCAGCGTGAAGATCGAAACCGGCAACACCGATGAGTCGCTGTCGCGCCTTTACAACTACCAGGCCGACCTGGCGCTGTTGGGGCGCGATGTCGATGATGCGCGCCTGTTGTCACTGCCGCTGCCCGACGACCAACTTCTGGCTTTTGTCGCACGTGACCATGCCTGGGCCGGGCGCGAATCGATTTGCCTGGCCGACCTCGATAACACCCCGCTGGTGCTGCGGGAAACCGGCTCGGTCACCCGTCAGACCCTGGAGCAGGAAATGCGCCAAGCCGGCCTGCGCATTCGCCCGGCCATCCAGGTGGAAGGCCGCGAAGCCGCCCGGGAAGCCGTGGTGGTGGGAATTGGCGTGGGCGTGGTGTCGGCGGCAGAGTTCGGCGCCGACGCGCGGGTATACGCCATGCCGATCCGCGATTGCACACAACGCATGAAAGAAACCCTGGTGTGCCTGAAAGAGCAGAGTTCACGCCGCGTGGTCGCGACCTTCCTGGAGATCGTGCGTGAGAGCCTTCATGCCAACTCGAAAAACGCCTGAATCAAGCGCAGCGAGCGGCGCCGCTCCATGCAGCCGAGCATGTGCCGGTTCAGCAGGCCATCGCCCAGAATCGGTACCGCCTGTACACGCGGGTCCGGGCTGACCTCCATCGACGACACCACGCCCACGCCCAATTCTGCCGCCACCGCTTCGGTCACGGCTTCACGGCTGTCCAGTTCCAGCAACACTTTGGGTTGCACATTCGCCGCAAGGCACGCGTCATCAAAAGTGCGACGGGTAATGGAGTTGGGCTCGCGCAGCACCATGATCACCTCATGCAACTGCGCCAACTCGATACCGTCAGGCTGCTTGGCCCACGGGTGCGCGGCCGGCACCAAGGCGCAAATTCGTGACTGGTCCAAGGATTGCAGGTGCAGGCCATTGCGCGGCTCCACCTCGGTGAGCACCGCCACATCCGCGTGTTCGGACAGCAGCGCCGCCAGGGTTTCCTGGGCATTGCCCAAACGCAGGTTCACGGTAATGCCGGGGTAGCGCGCGCGCAGGCTGGCGATCATCGGCATGACCAAATGCGGGCCATCCGCCGCCACTTCCAGGCGCCCGGTGAGCAACTGGCGGTTGGCCTCCAGCATGGTTTGCGCCTCGTCGACCAAACCGAAGATCGCCCGAGTGATAGCCGCCAGGCGTGCGCCCTCCTCGGTCAACTCCACCCGGCGTGCGGTGCGGCGCAACAACGGGATCTGGTAGTGCTCCTCAAGCGCCTTGATATGCCCGGTGACCGCCGGCTGGCTGATAAACAGCCGAGCCGCCGCGCGGGTAAAACTGCCCTCGCGGGCCACGGCATCGAATGCACGCAGTTGGAACAGGTTCATAGCTATCGGCCTCACTGATAGCTTGCATAACAACAAACAATTTGATTGATGACAAGCCAAACTGCAATTTAGGCGCCGTAGCTTGAACCCCGACATCTTGCGAGGATTTGACATGACCCCTGCCGCGCCGATCCTGTTGACCCCCGGCCCCCTGACCACCTCGAACCGCACCCGCCAGGCGATGATGGTGGATTGGGGTTCGTGGGACGACCGCTTCAACCAGCTCACAGCCAGTGTGTGCAGGCAGTTGTTGGCGATCCTCAACGGCGCCGAGAGCCACCACTGCGTGCCGTTGCAGGGCAGCGGCACCTTCGCCGTCGAAGCTGCGATCGGCACCTTGGTCCCTCGCAATGGCAAGGTGCTGGTGTTGATCAACGGCGCCTACGGCAAGCGCCTGGCGAAAATCTGCGAGGTGCTTGGCCGCGAATTCAGCATCTTTGAAACCGCCGAAGACGAGCCCACCACTGCTGCCGATGTGGATCGCCTGTTACACGCCGATGCCGCCATCACCCACGTCGCGCTGATCCATTGCGAAACCAGCACCGGCATTCTCAACCCGCTGCCGCAGATCGCCGAGGTGGTCAAACGCCACGGCAAGCGCCTGATCATCGACGCCATGAGTTCCTTCGGCGCGCTGCCGATTGATGCCCGCGAAATCCCCTTCGACGCGCTGATCGCCGCCTCTGGCAAATGCCTGGAGGGCGTACCGGGGATGGGCTTTGTCTTTGCCGAAAAAGCGGCGCTGGCTGCATCCCAGGGCAACTGCCATTCCCTGGCGATGGACCTGTTCGACCAGCACACCTACATGGCCAAGACCGGACAATGGCGCTTCACGCCGCCGACCCACGTGGTTGCTGCTCTGCATGAAGCGCTGTTGCAATACGCCGAGGAAGGCGGCCTGCCCGCCCGTCACCAGCGCTACGTGAATAACTGCCAGGCATTGCTGGACGGCATGGCCGAACTGGGCCTGCGCAGTTTTCTGCCGGCGGCGATCCAAGCGCCGATCATTGCCACCTTCCACGCCCCCACAGACCCGCGCTACCAGTTCAAAGACTTCTACGAACGGGTCAAGGCCAAGGGTTTCATCCTGTATCCGGGCAAACTGACGCAGGTGGAAACCTTTCGCGTGGGCTGCATCGGTCATGTCGACGCGGCCGGCATGCGCGCGGCGGTCGAGGCCATCGCCGAGGTGCTGCAAGAAATGTGTAGGAGCGAGCTTGCTCGCGAAGCGCGTTAACGATGACGCGGGCATCCTGAGTCAACGCGGTGCCTGGATGTTTTTCGCGAGCAAGCTCGCTCCTACAGACATGAATGTCATTACCCACAGGATCTGAATCATGAACTATCAAAACCCCAACACCCTCCAGGCCGTTATCCTCGACTGGGCCGGCACCGTGGTCGATTTCGGCTCCTTCGCCCCCACGCAGATTTTTGTCGAGGCCTTCGCCGAGTTCGACGTGCAAGTCTCTATCGAGGAAGCCCGTGGCCCGATGGGCATGGGCAAGTGGGACCATATCCGCACCCTCTGCGACCAACCGCAAGTTGCCGAACGCTACCGCCAGGCGTTCGGCCGCACGCCCACCGACGACGACGTGACCGCCATCTACCAGCGTTTCATGCCGCTGCAGATCGAGAAAATTGCCGAGCACTCGGCCCTGATCCCCGGCGCCCTCGACACCATCGCCGCCCTGCGCGGCCAAGGTATCAAGATCGGTTCCTGCTCCGGCTACCCCAAGCAGGTGATGGACAAGGTCGTGGCCCTGGCTGCCACCAACGGCTACGTCGCCGACCACGTCGTGGCCACTGACGAAGTGCCCAACGGCCGACCATGGCCGGCCCAGGCGCTGGCTAACGTGATCGCCCTGGGCATTGATGATGTGGCGGCCTGCGTGAAGGTCGACGACACCGTGCCGGGCATTCTCGAAGGTCGCCGTGCCGGCATGTGGACCGTGGCCCTGACCTGCTCTGGCAACGCGCTGGGCATGACCTACGAGCAATTCCGCGCCCTGGACACCGACACACTGGCCAGCGAGCGCCAGCGCATCGAAGCGATGTTCGAAGCTTCACGTCCACACTACCTGATTGACACCATCACCGATCTGCCACGGGTCATCAGTGACATCAACCAGCGCCTGGCCCGCGGGGAAATGCCGCAGGCCTACTGACCGAGGTCAAGACAAGGGCAGTGGCAACAAGCGCAGCGCTCAAAACAGGCATACAGTTAATGCACTCCATCGCTAAAGAATGGAGGTACGCCCTGATGAGTGAGGAACACAGCGATGCCGTGGAAAAATTCCGATACACGCTACAGCACTATGTCCATTGCGTTGCACTGGTTGATGGTGGTGCTGCTGGCGGTGGTCTACGCCTGCATTGAACTGCGCGGCCAATTCCCCAAAGGCAGCGGTGCGCGCACCTTGATTGTTGAAATGCACTTCATGCTCGGCCTTACCGTGTTTGTACTGGTGTGGCTGCGCTTGTTTGCACGTAGCCTGGGGGTGGCGCCGAAGATCGTGCCGGCGCCGCCGCAGTGGCAAAGCCTGCTGGCGACGCTGATGCACGCTGCGTTGTATGCATTGATGATCGGCATGCCGATTGCCGGTTGGTTGATCGTCAGTGCCGAAGGGCATTCAGTGATGTTCTATGGGATGGAATTGCCGCCGCTGATCGCGGAAAACAAAGCATTGGCCAAGGAAATTGAAGGCTGGCACGTGCTATTTGGCCAGATCGGTTACTGGCTGATCGGGCTGCATGCGTTGGCGGGGATCTTTCATCATTACGTGATGCGCGATAACACGGCGCTGCGCATGATGCCGGGTGGGAGGAGGCTTTAAGCCAACCCATTCATCGACCGATACACTTAGGCCATCAGTTAAGCGCAACTCCCCCTGTGGGAGCGGGCTTGCCCCAATGCCAGTCAGTTAAGCGGTCATCGCCTACTGTAGGAGCGAGGGGGACGCCTAGTTCTTGCTCCTGCAAAAAACCTTACCTGACTGGCATTAGGGCTTGCCCGCGAAGGCGGTGTGTCAGTCACAGTATCTCCTACTGCACTACCGCTTTCGCAGGCAAGCCAGCTCCCACAAGGGGTTTGCGTCAGTCGCTGAAGCCTCGGCGGCCTTGCAGGCCGCCGGTGTGGATGAAGATCAGGCGCGTGCCGGGGCTGAAGCGTCCAGCCTCGATCTGCTGTTTCAACGCCAGCAGCGCCTTGCCGGTGTAGAGCGGCTCCAGCGGTAGACCGCACGCTTGTTCGGTGCGCTGGATGAAGTCCAGCAACAGCGGATCGACCTTGGCAAAGCCACCGCGACTGGCGTCCAGCAACGCATAACCGTCCTGCACGATCGCACTCACGTTCTGCGCCACACCGTGGTCATCCGGTACCGCCAGGGCGCCATACACCGGATGCGCACCCGCCTCCGCCATTGCCAGCCCCGCCACTGTCGTGCCGGTACCTGCCGCCAGCCACCAGGCGTCGTAATCGGTCCAACCGAGGCTGCCCAACTGCCCCCGCGCCTGCTCGACCAACACGCCACAGCCCTGCGCACCGGCCAGCCCCCCGCCGCCTTCGGGTATCGGATGAAAGCCCGGATACTGCTCGCGCCAAGGCAACCAGAAATCCGCTTCATGCCGCGCCCGATAACCGCCATAACCCAGCCAATGCAACTGCATGCCGAAGGCTTTAAGGTCGAGAACCGTGGGGGTGTCTTGAGGATGGCCCCGCAGCAGGCCGACGGTGGGGAAGCCAAAACGCTTGCCCGCCGCCGCCAGCGCATGCAAATGGTTGGAGTACGCACCGCCGAGACTCATCACCCCCGTGGCCCCGGCGTGTCGGGCCTGGGCCAGGTGCTCGGTGAGTTTGAACCACTTGTTACCGCTGATCAGCGGGTCGATACAGTCCAGGCGCAGCACGGCCAACTCGACTCCGTTCAGCCAGTCCAGGTGCAAGGGTTCAAGGGGCGCGTGAGGAAGCCAGTCGAAAGGGCCCATCGGCAGGTATCTGAATGAAAAAAGGGGCGGTAGTCTACCACCGCCCCTCTTGACGCCTTACAGCTCGGCCGCCAGGCGCGAGCCCTGGTTGATGGCGCGCTTGGCGTCCAGTTCGGCCGCCACATCGGCGCCGCCGATCAGGTGCACGTTCTGGCCGGCAGCGACCAGGCCGTCGTGCAGTTCGCGCAGCGGGTCCTGGCCGGCACAGATGACGATATTGCCCACCGCCAGTACCTGCGGCTCGCCTTCGGCGCCGATGCGGATATGCAAACCTTCATCGTCGATCTTCAGGTACTCGACACTGTTGAGCATCTGCACCTGCTTGTTCTTCAAGCCGGTGCGGTGGATCCAGCCCGTGGTCTTGCCCAGGCCGTCACCCACCTTGGAAGCCTTGCGTTGCAGCAGGAACACTTCACGGGCCGGTGCATGGCGCTCGGGTTTGATCCCTGCCACGCCGCCACGGGCTTGCAGTTGGGTGTCGATGCCCCATTCTTTCCAGAACGCCTCGCGATCCAGGCTGGTGGATACGCCTTGGTGGACGAGAAATTCAGACACGTCAAAACCGATGCCTCCGGCGCCGATCACCGCCACACGCTTGCCCACCGGCTTGCGTTCGAGGATCACGTCCAGGTAACTCAGGACCTTGGCGTTGTCGACACCGGGAATCGCCGGAGTACGCGGTGCGATGCCGGTGGCCAGGATCACCTCGTCATAACCGCCCGCCACCAGTTGCGCAACGTCCACACGGGTGTTGAGGCACAGCTCGACGTGGGTGGTCTGCAATTTTCCCTTGAAATAACGCAGGGTCTCGAAGAACTCCTCCTTGCCCGGCACGCGCTTGGCGATATTGAACTGGCCGCCGATCTCGCTGGCGGAGTCGAACAAGGTCACTTGATGGCCGCGCTCGGCGGCCACGGTGGCAGCGGCCAGACCCGCGGGGCCTGCGCCGACGACCGCGACCTTTTTGATCTGCTTGACCGGCAAGTAATTGAGCTCGGTTTCGTAGCACGCCCGCGGGTTGACCAGGCAGGTGGTGAGCTTGCCGCCAAAGGTGTGGTCCAGGCAGGCCTGGTTGCAGCCGATGCAGGTATTGATCTCATCGGCGCGCCCGGCGGCGGCCTTGTTGACGAACTCGGGGTCGGCGAGAAACGGCCGCGCCATCGAGACCATATCGGCGTCGCCTTCGGCCAGGATCTGCTCAGCAATTTCCGGAGTGTTGATGCGGTTGGTGGTGATCAGCGGAATCTGTACCGAACCGCGCAATTTGGCCGTGACTTTACTGAACGCACCACGGGGTACCTTGGTGGCGATGGTCGGGATACGGGCTTCGTGCCAGCCGATACCGGTGTTGATGATCGTCGCGCCGGCCTGTTCGATGGCTTTGGCCAACTGCACGATTTCTTCCCAGACGCTGCCGCCTTCCACCAGGTCGAGCATCGACAGGCGGAAGATGATAATGAAGTTCGGGCCTACGGCTTCGCGTACACGGCGCACGATTTCCACCGCCAGGCGCATGCGATTTTCAAAGCTGCCGCCCCAACGGTCGGTGCGATGGTTGGTGTGGGCGGCGAGGAACTGGTTAATGAAGTAGCCTTCGGAACCCATGATTTCCACGCCATCGTACTCGGCGACCTGGGCCAGCAGCGAGCAGGTGACAAAATCCTGGATCTGCTTTTCGATGCCCTCTTCATCCAATTCCTTGGGCTTGAACGGGTTGATGGGCGCCTGGATAGCGCTCGGTGCCACCTGCTTGGGGCTGTAGGCGTAACGCCCGGCGTGGAGGATCTGCATGCAGATCTTGCCACCCGCGTCGTGCACGGCCTGGGTAACGATCTTGTGCTTGCGCGCCTCTTCTTCGGTGGTCAGCTTGGCTGCACCGGCGTACACGCCACCCTCGTCATTGGGGCCGATACCGCCGGTGACCATCAGGCCCACGCCGCCACGGGCACGCTCGGCAAAGTAAGCGGCCATACGCTCGAAACCGCCGGGCTTTTCTTCCAGGCCAGTGTGCATCGAGCCCATCAGGGTACGGTTGCGCAAGGTGGTAAAACCCAGGTCCAACGGGGCCAGCAGGTGCGGGTAGGCAGCAGCGGTCATGGTACAGCTCCACAACGGATCATCACGGGACGTGGCGCACTCGAATGGCGTGCCATCGGTTTATGTCCCACAGACTAAGAGGCGGTGGACCACGGCTCAATGACTGAAACTGACAAGTTATTGATCCAAATGCACAGCGCCCCTTGGCAAGCCATGCCATGGGCCCTACCCTAGTCGCGAACCCTGCACCTGGTCTGTTGTCTGTTGCCCCATGCGTAAACTTCTAGCGTTCACCGTCATCATGGCCCTGGTTGCCTCCCTCGCCGCGTACTTGGTCTGGACCCAGGAGCGCCCCGTGGCGCATTACCTGTCCGACCTGCGCATCACCCTCGCCGTCAATGAGGGCGAACCGGCCGACCGTGGCAACCTGCTGGGCATCCAGCCGGAACTGTTCCCTGCCGATTACCAGAGCCTGGAACGCCTGCACCTGAAGCTGTCGGCCTACCTGCAAAACGCTCGGGACCTTGGGCTGATCAATGCCAAGACCGTTGTGGTGCTGCCGGAGCATATCGGCACCTGGCTGATGCTCGGCGGCGAAAAGAATGAGCTGTACCAGGCCGCTCACCTCAAGGACGCCATGAACTGGCTGTCGATCAGCAACCCGCTGCAATTTGCCAAAGCCTGGATCAGCGCCACCGGCGACAACCGCATGGACGATGCGTACCTGCGCATGAAAGCCCCGGCCATGGCCCGCGACTATCAAGTGTTGTTTGGCGGCCTCGCCAAAGAATTTGGCGTGACCCTGGTGGCCGGCTCCATCGCCCTGCCCAACCCAAGCGTGATCCAGGGCCAACTGGAAATCGGCCATGGCGCGCTGTACAACGCCAGCGTGGTGTTTGCCGCCGACGGCTTGCCGCTGGGCCAACCGCAGCGCCAGCTTTACCCGATCTACGATGAACGTGGCTTTATCGAGCCAGGCGATGAGCATGTCGTCAACGTTGTCGACACCCCCGCCGGGCGCCTCGGCATCCTGGTCGGCAGCGACAGCTGGTACCCGGACAACTACCGCAAGCTCAACGAGCAAGGCGCGCAATTGATCGCGGTACCCGCTTTTGTCACCGGCCGCGATACCTGGGAGCGTCCGTGGCGCGGTTTCAAGAGCGTATCTACGCCCTCAGAAGTGAGCCTCAAGCCTGAAGAAACCAGTGAGGGCGCGGCCTGGCGTCGTCTTACCCTGATCAGCCAGCCACCTGTCAGCGAAGCCACCGCGGGCATGAGCGTCTTTCTGCGCGGGCAATTCTGGGACCTGGGCAGCGCCGGTCAAAGTTTTCTCAGCCGCAATGGGCAAGTCTTCGCCGATGGCGACGCCCGTGGTGCGCGCCTGCTGAATATCTGGCTGTAGCACCTTGAAGCCGGTGCGCCTGGGGGATCTGTCGGTGGGCTTCGTGCACACCCTGGCCGACGCCATCCACAGCCACGGCCTGGACCCACAGCCCCTACTGCTGCAATACGGCCTCGATCCAGCGCGCCTGGCTGAGGCCGGCGCACGCTTGTCGATCCCGCGCTACATGCGCCTGGGCCACGCGGCCATCCAACTGACCGGCAACCCTGGCCTGGGCTTGCGCATGGGCCAGCTCAGCCGCTTGAGCCAAGCCGGTCTTGCCGGGGTCACCGCCGCCCAAGCGCCCACAGTGCGCGAAGCGGCGCGCACGCTCACACGCTTTGAAGCGCTGTACGGCTCCAACTATCGCGGGCAATCAAGCTTTCATGAAGACGCTGAAGGCGCGTGGCTGCGGTTTTACTCCATCAGCCCCTATAACGCCTACAACCGCTTTGTGGTGGATTCGATCATCGCCGGCTGGCTGCAGCAACTGTCCGGCCTGGCGCAACAGCCGCTGCAGGCCCAGCGGATTGAAATCGAATTCGACGCGCCGGACTACCACGACCACTACAGGGTGCTGGGAGAGGGCGTGGTCCACTTCGGCGCCGAGGCCAATCAACTGCGCCTCAGCCAACCCACCCTGGCGCTGCGCAACCCACAGCATTGCCCAAGCACCTGGCACCTGTTGCTACAGCTGTGTGAAAGGGAATTAGAGCAGTTGACCCGCACCCGCAGCCTGCGCGAGCGCATTACCCGGTTGCTCGGGCCGATGCTCAATGGCGGCCGGGAACCCGACCTGGAAGAAGTGGCGGCACGCTTGAAACTGCCAACCTGGACATTGCGGCGCAAACTGGCCGAGGAAGGCACGCAGTTTCGCGCGATTCTCAATGACACCCGTCGCGACCTGGCCATGACCTACATTCGCGATACGGAACTGGCGTTCGGCGAGATCGCCTACTTGCTCGGTTTTGCTTCGGCCCAAGCCTTCCAAAGGGCCTTCAGGCGCTGGAACAACCAGACTCCAGGGGAATTTCGCCGCAGTCAGCGACACTCCGCCTGAAGTCGGTGTTACAGCTCGGTGGCATCGTCGACAGGGTCCAGTGGGTCTAGCTCCAATGCCTGGTACTCCAGCAGTTCTTCCTGGTAATCGTCCATGGTGGACTCCTTTAAAGTTCAAAGCGGTTGCAGATTAATGACCTGCGAACCCAGCCTAAAGTGCCGTCATGACGAAAAAATGTCGACGTGATGACATTCCTGCACTTGAAGGTTAAACGCGGCAGGCGCGGGATGATTTAGTCGCAGGGCCTTTTTAGGCGCGATTGCAATCATTGCAAATGCAATCATATTTCCCGTAGGGTACAGGCATCCGTTGAAAGGAGCTTCGACCCATGCCTGCTTCTACCGCGCATTCTGCGTACAGATGCATCGATGCACTCAACACCGCCACTTGCCCGGGCAGCTCGCCGTTGTATACGGTGATGAGCATGGCCGAAACCCTGGAATCGAGCCGGCACGCCTGGGTGATCCATGGCCAGTCATGCAGCCGCCGCGTGGGCAATTGGCCCATCTGGTTTGCGCGCGATAGCGGCGAAAAACCCCTGCTTTACCTGCACAGCGCCACGTCGTCCGCACAGCTGTGCGCCTTGTCGCAACAGACCGCCCAGCGTGGCATCTTGTGCAACGACATCGAAAACCATCCCTCTGTATGGCCCAAGGGCACGCACTCATCATTGCCGTTATGGCTGGCGACCCATCCACGCTGCACGCCCTACGATCCCGCCTCGGGAGACGAAGCACGGGCGATTGTGCTGGCGGGGCTACGCACGCTGTACGTCGACGGCCAGCAGGGGTTCTATTATCTGGCGCTGCATGACCAGGACACCAACACGACACTGGCTGCCCAAGACCGAGAAGATGCCCACAAAGGCATGTATCCGACCCAGCGTGGCCAAGCGGGAGATGTGCGCCTGCTCGGTGCTGGCCGGGCACTGGAAGAGGTCATGCACGCCGCAGCGTTACTGGAACAGGACTGGAATATGACGGCGCAGGTATGGAGCTGCCCCAGTTACACACGACTGGCCCGTGAGGCGGCGGCCACAGAGCGCTGGAACCGCTTGCACCCCTTGGCCCCCAGGCGAAGCTGCCATTTGCGTGATTGCCTGGCGGGGAATAGCGCACCCGTCATTGCCGTCACCGGTTATCCGCAGGTGATAGTCGATCAATTAGCCGCGCATGTGGATGCACGATTTATCGCCTTGGGGGCAGGCTCGGTGCAGGCGTGCGCGCCGAGCCGCTATTGGATTGTGGCGTCGGCGTTAAGAGCGCTGGCCGATGAAGGGCGTACCGACATGCAGCAGGTGGAAAACGCACTGCAGCGCTATCACCTGAAGTGAGCGGGAACGCAAATGCACAAGCAAGCCCCCGCCCACACTGAGTCTTTTTTCGAACCTACGATTTACGCCGGCTACGCACTTGCGCACCCGCATCCATCGCCAATCCCGCCGTGCGCTCCAGGGCATCGGCAAATGCCTGGCGCTGCTCGGGTTCAAGTTGTGACAGGAACAGCTCGTCCACAGTGCTTTCGTAGATATTCCACATGTTCTTGCGCAGTGCTCGACCCGTGTCCGTGATCGAGGCAAACGCCGCACGACCGTCGCCATCGGAGCGGGAACGCACTACCAGGCCGTCCTTTTCCAGACGGTCCACCAGGCGCGTGAGGTTATAGCGCTCAATGGCCAGCACATCGGCCAGTTCGTGCATACGCCGAGTGCCGCTGGGCCCGCTTTCCAGGCCCCACAGCGCGTCGTACCAGGCGTACGGCGGCAGGCCTGCTGCAGCCAGCCGCCGCTCGATTTCACGGATGACCGTCCTGTGAGCCCTGACAAAACGGAACCATACATCCGGCTCTTTCGACGACATGCAACACCATCCGGGGAATTTCAAGAAGGTTGCAATAGTAGCTCATCCCGCGCTAGATTCTGACATTTCGTTGCAATTGCAATTACATTTGCATCTCTCCCACGAGGAGCTCGCTGCTTGAATCCGCCTACCCTGGAGCCTCACATGACCCCGAATGACGCAGTAAGACTCGACGATGATCCACAGGAAACCCGCGAATGGCTGGAGTCCATCGAATCGGTGCTGTCCACCGAAGGCCGGCCCCGCGCTCATTACCTGATCGATCAGTTGCTGGATTTCGACGTGGCGCGGCATGGTGACTTCTACGGGCGGGTGACCACCCCCTACGTCAATACCATCCCGGTCGAGCGCCAGTTGCCCTACCCCGGTAACCAGGCTATCGAGCGACGCACCAACGCCTTTATCCGCTGGAACGCCATGGCGATGGTATTGCGCGCAGGCAAACACTCAGGCGTGGGTGGGCATATAGCTACTTACGCGTCAGCCGCCGTGCTGTATGACGTAGGCTTCGATCATTTTTTCCGTGGCCGAACCGACACATTCGACGGCGACCTGGTGTACATCCAGGGCCACTCCTCACCAGGCATTTATGGTCGCGCCTACCTGGAGGGCCGTATCAGCGAAGCGCAGCTGGATAACTTCCGTCGCGAGGCCGATGGCAAGGGCCTGTCCTCCTATCCTCACCCACGGTTGATGCCGGACTTCTGGCAATTCCCTACGGTATCCATGGGCCTGGGCCCCATCACTGCGGCTTACCAGGCGCGCTTTATGCGGTACTTGGAGTTCCGAGACCTCAAGCAGCATCAGGGTCGCAAGGTCTGGGCATTCCTTGGCGATGGCGAAATGGACCAGCCCGAATCCCTGGCGGCGATCTCCCTGGCGGGCCGCGAAAAACTCGACAACCTGATTTTCGTGGTCAACTGCAACCTGCAACGCCTGGATGGTCCGGTGCGCGGCAATGCCAAAGTGATCCAGGAATTCGAGAGCCTGTACCGCGCCGCCGGCTGGAATGTGATCAAGGTGATCTGGGGCGGCGGCTGGGACGCACTGCTGGACAAGGACCAGAGCGGCCTACTGCGCCAACGCATGATGGAATGCGTGGACGGCGACTATCAGAATTACAAATCCCAGAATGGCGCCTATGTGCGTGAACACTTCTTTGGCAAATACCCGCAGTTGCTGGCGCTGGTTGCGGACATGTCCGACGACGACATCTGGAAACTCTCGCGGGGCGGCCATGACCCGGACAAAGTCTACAACGCCTACGCCGCCGCGGTGCGCCACAAGGGCCAGCCTACGGTGATACTGGCCAAGACAGTCAAGGGCTTCGGCATGGGTGAAGCTGGCGAAGGCCAAAACATCAACCACCAGTTGAAGAAGATGGGGGCCGACGCGGTAAAAGCTTTCCGCGACCGCTTCGGCTTGGAGGTTGACGATGACCGACTCGAAGAAATCCCTTACCTCAAACCCGCCGTCGACAGCGAAGAGGCCCGCTACTTCGCCGCACGACGACAGGCACTGGGAGGCCATGTGCCGGCGCGCTACACCGGCACTGCGCCGTTGCAAATCCCCGCGCTGAGCGCCTTCGCCACTCAACTCAAAGACACCGGTGAGCGCGCCATCTCCACCACCATGGCCTTTGTGCGCATCCTCGGCACGCTGCTCAAGGACCCGCATTTGGGCAAGCTGATCGTGCCTATTGTGCCGGATGAGTCGCGCACCTTTGGCATGGAAAGCCTGTTCCGCCAGATCGGTATCCACTCCGCCGTCGGCCAGCTCTATACCCCACAGGACGCCGGGCAATTGAGCTACTACAAAGAGAGCAAAGACGGACAGATCATGCAGGAAGGGCTGAATGAGTCCGGCGCTATTTCATCTTGGATCGCGGCAAGTACGTCCTATAGCAACCATGGGCTGATGACCGTGCCGTTCTATATTTTCTATTCGATGTTCGGCTTTCAGCGCATCGGCGACCTGGCCTGGGCGGCGGGCGATGCGCGAGCGCGGGGCTTCCTGCTGGGCGCCACGGCCGGGCGCACCACGCTGATGGGTGAAGGCTTGCAGCACGACGACGGGCACAGCCATATCCTGGCCTCGGTGATTCCATGCTGCGTGGCCTATGACCCGACTTTTGCCTACGAACTGGCGGTGATTATTCGCGAGGGTATGCGGCGTATGTATGTCGAGCAGGAGGACATCTATTACTACATCACCCTGCTCAACGAAAACTATCCGCACCCGGCGATACCGGAAGGCGTTGAAGAAGGCATTCTCAAGGGCATGTATCCGCTGAGCACCCACCCGCAGGCAAAGGTGCAGCTAATGGGCAGCGGTTCAATCTTGCGCGAAGTGATCGCCGCAGCCGAGTTGCTCGCCAAGGATTTCGCCGTGCACTGCGATGTCTGGAGCGTCACCAGCCTGACCGAATTGCGCCGTGATGGGCACGCCGCCGAACGCTGGAACCTGCTGCACCCGCAAAGCGAGCCGCGCCGAAGCTACGTCGAAACCTGCCTCGCCGGGAGAACCGGAGCCGTGGTGGTGGCCACGGACTACATGAAGTTGTTCGCCGACCAGATTCGCCCCTTCGTGCATGGCCGCCGTTTTGTCGCACTGGGCACTGACGGTTTTGGTCAATCGGACACCCGCGAAACATTGCGCGAGTTCTTCGAGGTAGACCGGCACTTTATCGCTTTAGCGACCTTGAAGGCGTTGGCAGATGACGGTGTGATAGGTCGTGAAAAAGTCGTCGAAGCTATCAGCCGCTACGGGATCAACGTCGACAAGGCAGATCCCGTAGCGGTCTGAGTCACTGTGCAGGCGCTGGCAAGGGCGGTATTGCCTCTGTCGGCGCAGGCAGGCTGGGATTGGTCGGCGCAGGCGCAGGCTCGGTTGCTGGCGTCGAGGCCGGCGCAGGTTGCGGGTTCGCCTCTGGGGCCGGCGCGATCGGCGCGGCCTCAGGTGGCGGTGCAAGCGGTTGCGCTGCGGCAGGCTGCGGTGTGTCCTGCGGCGCCTCGACCTTCTCGGCTGCCGGAGCGGCCTTGGGTTCAGGCACGCCCAGGTCAGCCTTGGGCTGCTCGGGTATATGCTCGGCCTGCTTGACCTCCTGCGGCAGGAACACATCCACCAGCGCAAAGTAACGCTCGTAGAACTTCGGTGCCGAGACGGTCTCGCTTGCCACCTTCACCATCGAGTCGTCGGTGGAGCCAATCGGCATCGACACCGAGCCCAGCACGCCCACACCGAGACTCGCGGAGTTGTTGACCTTCTTCAGCGCATAGCGATCCTGCAAGGCGTTGGCAAACATCGTCGAATGATTGCTGCCCTTGCCATCAGCAGCGCACACCACATTGAAACTGATCTGCAGGTGGGTCTCGCCGGTCTGCTGGAAGCTCTTGTTGCCGGCCACCAATTTGGGATCGCTGCTGGTGATGATGTAACCCTGGCTCAGCAGGGCACGGCGCGCAGCTTCACAGGCCGCCACATCGCTGACCGGGTAATCGCGGGAAAACGTACCGGAATCGTCGAAATTCTCATGTTCATAGATAGCGGTCTTGGGTGACGAGCAGCCCGCGGCGCCCGCCAGCACCAGCGCCACCCCGAGAGTGCGCAAGTGAAATGATGTCGACATTGAAAATCCTGAAGAAAACGGTCCGGACGGTATTGTGCAACAGAACGCGACATTGAAGCGCGATTCCTGTCGGTAAAACATCTCAAGCTTGGACAGCAGTGTCAGTAGGAAAAAGCCCGGCGCGCATATGATCGATAAAGGCCCGCAGCTTGGCCGACGCATGGCGACTGGCTGGCCACAGCAACCAGAAACTGCCGCGATGCTCGAGGTGCTCATCCAGCACCCGCCGCAACTGCCCTTGCCGTACGGCCTGGTTGACCATGTAGTCCGGCAGGCACGCAATGCCCAGACCTTCCTGCACCACATGATTGAGGGATTCGATGGTGGTGCTGATCAGCGGTGCACGCAAATTAAGCTCTGCGGTTCCAGGCACGTGGCGCAGCGGCCAGGGCTCCAGCTTGCCGGTGGCGCAGAATTTGTGCCGCAGGCAGGCGTGATGATTCAGGTCCTGTGGCCGATGGGGGGTGCCGTGCTGGTCGAAGTAGCCGGGCGTACCGACAAGGACTAACTGGTAATGCCCTAGATGGCGTGCCATCAAGCGCGAATCTTCTGGCTTGCCAGTGCGAATCACCGCGTCGAAGCCCTCCTCGATCACGTCCACCATGCGGTCGGAAAAATCCACATCCAACTCAATGTCCGGATAAGCACGCATAAAGTCGCTGATCACCGGCATCAGCAACCCGCGCACTTGGGGCACACTGATCCGCAGCTTGCCGCGAGGGCTGGCAGTGACCTCAGTCAACTCCTGTTCGGCCGCTTCCAATTCCGCCAGGATGCGCCGCGAACGCTCCAGGAACAACGCGCCCTCGCTGGTCAGGGTGATGCTGCGGGTGCTGCGATGAAACAACCTGACGCCCAGACGCTCTTCCATCCGCGCGATGCTTTTACCCACCGCAGACGATGACACGCCCAAGACGCGGCCCGCAGCGGTAAAGCTAAGGGTTTGCGCGACCTGCACAAAAACCGAGAGGCTGCCCAGATTGTCCATGGTGATGCCTTTGCCGATTACGGACATCAACGTCCGATAAGTTCGGAACCTTAGCCTGTTTTTCCGCACTTCGCAGCCTCCTACCCTGGCTCCTTGCTCTTTCAAGGAGAAACCTCATGAACGACAGTCCCCTATTGGTCGACACAGCACCCCACGCTGAGCCCCTGCCGCTGGCCGGTCTGCTGGCGTTGGCCTGCGCCGGCTTTATCACCATCCTCACCGAGGCAATGCCCGCCGGCTTGTTACCGCAAATCAGTGCTGGGCTTGGGGTCTCCCAGGCCCTGGTCGGGCAACTGGTGACCCTCTACGCGCTCGGCTCGTTGCTTGCCGCTATCCCGCTGACATTGCTGACCCGGGGTTGGCGCCGGCGGCCGTTGCTGTTGATCGCCATCGGCGGCTTTGCCTTGGTTAACAGCGTCACCGCGTTCTCCAGCCACTATGGCTTGACCTTGGCTGCGCGATTTTTCGCCGGTGTATTCGCTGGCTTGCTGTGGGCCTTGCTGGCAGGCTACGCCAGCCGTATGGTCGCGCCCCACCTGCAGGGTCGGGCGATTGCCGTGGCCATGCTCGGAGCGCCGCTGGCCTTGTCCCTCGGCGTACCCGCCGGCACCCTGCTGGGTACGCTTGTCGGATGGCGCGCCAGTTTTGCCATCATGACCGGCCTGACCCTGTTACTGCTGGTATGGGCGCGTTGGCAACTGCCGGATTTTGCCGGTGAACCGCCAAGCAAACGCCTCGGCTTACGTCAGGTACTCGCATTGCCAGGCATCCGTCCTGTGCTCTGGGTGACCTTTACCTACGTGCTGGCCCATAACATTCTCTATACCTACATCGCCCCTTTGCTGGTGCCCTCTGGTATCGGCAACGACATCGACCGGGTATTGCTGGTGTTCGGGCTGATGGCGCTGCTGAGTATCTGGCTGGTGGGCATGTGGATTGACCAACACCTGCGGCTATTGACCTTCGTCAGTTGCGCGCTGTTCGCCGTGGCCGCCCTGCTACTGGGCCTGTGGATCGATTCGGCAGCAGTCCTCTACACCAGCGTAGCGTTATGGGGGCTGGCCTTCGGTGGCCTACCGGCGCTATTGCAAACCGCGCTGGCCAAGTCGGCTGGCAACTCGGCCGATGCCGCTCAATCGATGCTGGTTACGGTATGGAACCTGGGCATCGCCGGAGGTGGGTTAGCGGGCGGGCTCTTGCTCGAACGTTGGGGCGTCGTGGTGTTTCCATGGGCCGTTCTAGGTTTAATCGTGTTGGCGCTGGGCGCAATCCGGGGCAAAGCGCTGCCCGCGCGATGACAAGTTTGTTTACAACTTATTCCTCACCTTCCTATCATCGCCCTGGGTGCGTTGCTGCATAAAGCACGGCGCAGGTTAAACGCCAAGCATTGGTCGGGCCGCCAATGGAGATTTGTCGTGCCTGATAAACACCCCGCCATCCCCCGCCCCCAGCGTCTGACTGAGGGCGCGCTGTCCGCCCTTGAGCGTTTTTCACACATCGAAGCCGTGAGCGGTATCGTGCTGCTGCTGGCCGCCATCGTTGCGCTGGTGTGGGCCAACAGCCCCGCCGCCGCGACCTACGAGCATTTCTGGAACACGCCCATCACCCTCGGGCTGGGCGATTACAGCGTGTCGCGCTCCCTGCATTTTCTGGTGAATGACGGGCTGATGACCATCTTCTTCCTGGTGGTCGGTGCCGAAATCCGCCAGGAAATCAAAGACGGCGCCCTCGCCAACCTGAAGCTGGCCACGCTGCCGTTGGGCGCGGCGTTGGGCGGTGTGCTGATGCCCGCACTCATCTACATCCTGCTCAACCACGGCACCGCCGCCGCGAGTGGCTGGGCGGTGCCCACCGCGACCGACATCGCCTTTGCCGTGGGCGTGCTCGCGCTGCTGGGCAAGTCGATCCCCAGTGGCGTGCGTATCCTGCTGCTGGCCCTGGCGATCATTGATGACATCGTGGCGATCCTGATCATCGCGATCTTCTTCACCGCCAGCCTCGACTACATGGGCTTGGTGATTGCCGCAGGCGGGCTGGCCCTGGTACTGGTGTTCCAACGCATGGGCATCAGCAAGGCGGCGATCTACTTGCTGCCAGGTGCTATCGTGTGGTTTGGCCTGCTCAAGACCGGCGTGCACCCAACGCTGGCCGGGGTGATCCTGGGCTTGATGACCCCCGTCAATTCCAAACCCACCAGGGAACGCCCGCTGGAAACCATCGAACGCACCTTCAACGAGCTGATGGACCGGTTCTCGCAGCCAGCCGAAGGGGCCCAGCAAGTCGCCACGCCCCTCAAGCAATTGCGCGAAGCTCAGCGGGACATACTGCCGCCGGTGCAGCGTGTTCAATCGGCGTTGCACCCTTGGGTAGCGTTCGGCGTGATGCCGCTGTTTGCATTGGCCAACGCCGGTGTGAGCCTGGACGGTTTCAATCTGGATGACCCGCTGGCCCACGGTGTGTTCATGGGCGTCATCTTCGCCCTGGTGCTCGGCAAGCCTCTGGGCGTGATGCTGGCGAGCTTGGCACTGGTCAAGCTCAACATCTGCAAGCTGCCGGAAGGTGTGACCTGGACGGGCGTTGGCCTGGTCGGCCTGTTGGCGGGGATCGGTTTCACCATGTCGATCTTTATTTCGTCCCTGGCATTCTCCGACCCGGCCCTGCTGTCGGCTGCGAAGCTGAGCGTATTGGCCGCTTCAACCCTGGCCGCGGTGATCGGGTTGACGTGGGGCAAGCTCAAGTTTGCAGCCAGGAATTCCTGACACCTGTGGCGAGGGAGCTTGCTCCCGCTGGGCCGCGAAGCGGCCCCAAAAAGCAGGGACTGCTGCGCAGTCAACGGGAGCAAGCTTCCTCGCTACAATATCAAGGGCAAAAAAAGACCCCGGCCTTTTCAGGTCGGGGTCTTTTTATTCAGGCCGGCATCAATACTTCTTGATGTCTGCCTGGGTTTCCAGCTGCTTGCGGTAGGCCGCGAAGTCCTGCTGGCCAATGCGGGAAGCGAGGAAGCGGCGGTATTGCGCCTTTTCTTCGTCCGTAGGGGCCGCCGCTTCGTTGACGCCGTTCAAGCGCACGATCATCAGGCTGCCATCGCGCAGGGTCACGGTGGTGAAGGTCGGCTTGTCCTTGGCCGCAGGCTTAGGCATGCGGAACAAGGCTTGCAGCACGGCCGGGTCGATAGACTCCTGACCACGGGTAGCCGCCTCAGTCACCTTCCAGGCCTGACCGTCAACCGGCTGGTCCAGCGCGGTCTTGCCATCACGCAGGCTGGCGATCAACTCGTCGGCACGGGCTTTGGCAGCAGCGCTCGCGCGCTCCTTGGTCATCTGGGTGCGAATGGCCGCCTCGACCTTCTCGAGCGGCAGTTGGGCCGGCTTGAGATGCTCCTTGGCACGCAGCACGATGATGGTTTCCGGGTCCAGTTCGATGGCGCTGCTGTTGGCACCTTCATCCAGCACTTCCGGGCTGAATGCGGCAGTGACCACGGCACGGTTGGCCGCGACACCTTCGCCACCTTCGCGGCCAAACGGCGCGGAAGTGTGGACGGTCAGCTTCAGGTCAGAGGCCGGCTGGGCCAGGTCAGAGGCTTCGAATGCCGCATCTTCCAATTGCTTGGTCGCTTCGACAAAACGCTGTTCAACCTGCTGTGCCTTGAGCTCGCGGGTCAGCTTGTCTTTCAGGCTGGCGAACGATGGCACTTCAGGCGCCTCAACGCCCAGCAACTTGATCAGATGCCAACCGAAGGTAGTGCGCACTGGCGCCGACACCTGGTCTTGCTTCAAGCCGTACAGCGCGGTTTCGAAGTCCGGGTCATAAACGCCAGGGCCGGCAAAGCCGAGGTCACCGCCATTGTTGGCCGAACCTGGATCTTGGGAGAACTCCTTGGCCAGGGCCTCGAACTTCTCACCTTTGGCCAGGCGCGCCTGAATGTCTTCGATCTTGGCCTTGGCTTGCGCCTCGGTGACCTTGTCGTTGACTTCAATCAGGATGTGCGCGGCACGACGCTGTTCAGCGAGGTTGGCGGTTTCCTTCTCGTAGGCAGCCTGCAGCTCATCGTCCTTGACAGTAACCTGGTCGAAGAAGGACGACTTCTTCAATTCCAGATAGTCGATGACCACCTGGTCCGGGGTCATGAACTCTTTGGCGTGCTGGTCGTAGTAGGCCTTGACCTCGTCGTCGGTGAGTTTCACCGCCGCAGGGTCAGCCTTGATGTTGACGGTGGCGAAATCGCGGGTCTGTTTTTCCAGACGGGCAAATGCCAGCACCTCGGCGTCGGTCACAAAACCGCTGCCGGCGATGCCTGCGCGAACCTGGCCGATCAGCATTTCCTGGGTCAGCATCTGACGGAATTGCATGCGGCTATAGCCCAGCTGACGGATCACCTGGTCAAAGCGTTCGGCGTTGAACTTGCCGTCCACCTGGAATTCAGGCGTTTGCAGAATCACCTGGTCCAGCGCCGCTTCCGAGAAGCCGAACTTGGAATCGGCAGCACCTTGCAGCAGCAGCTTGCGGTCGATCAGGCCCTTGAGGGCAGCATCGCGCAGCAGTTTTTCGTCCAGCAGGGAAGCATCGAAATCCTTGCCCAGCTGTTGCATCAGCTGGCGCCGTTGCATGTCGACAGCCTGGCTCAGCTCGGTCTGGGTGATTTCTTCACCGTTGACCTTGGCCACGTCCTGCTTGTTATTACCCGAAGCCTGGAAAATGGCTTCGATACCGGTGAACGCCATCAAAGCGACGATGATCCCGATAATGGTCTTGGCAATCCAGCCTTGTGAATTGTCCCTGATATTTTGCAGCATGCGTCCCCCAGAAACGGTTGAACTTCAAAAATTAGGCAACCGTGGAGCGTGGGTAGAGTCCGGATAGAAGAAAGGCGCATCCGAGGATGCGCCTTCTCGTAACTGGCGGAGCGGACGGGGGTTCGAATCTGCACCCCCGGCGTGGCGACCCGATACGTGGGTCAGCTACCGCTCCGCTGCCAGGCCAGACCTGCGTCCGACCCGGGTAAGCAAAGGCTTGAACGAAGCTTAGTTAACGGCTTCTTTCAGGGCTTTACCGGCTTTGAAACCTGGTTTCTTGGCAGCAGCGATTTGCAATGCTTTGCCGGTCTGTGGGTTACGGCCAGTGCGAGCTGGGCGGTCAGTCACAGAGAAAGTACCGAAGCCTACCAGTACCACGGAGTCGCCGGCCTTCAGAGCGCCAGTGACGGATTCGATTACTGCGTCCAGCGCACGGCCAGCAGCAGCTTTCGGGATATCAGCGGATGCAGCGATAGCATCAATCAGTTCCGACTTGTTCACTCTAAGTCCCCTTATATATCTATTGAGTATGATTCTAAGTTTTTTGGTAAAAAGCAAAACCAGTGCTGAATGGCCTACAGACACTTAAGAGCCGCTTTATAACAAGGGCTCTAAAAAGCTGTCAAGGAAGCCCCCCAGGCTCCAACACATTAATGCGTGCTAATTCTTTCCTTGGAATCGGACTCGCGTTTTTCATCCTTCGCGACAATCTCCGGGGCCACATCCGGCAAGGGCTCCGGCGCGTATTGCAGCGCAATTTGCAGGACCTCGTCAATCCATTTAACCGGTTTAATCTGAAGATCCTGCTTGATGTTGTCAGGAATTTCCTTCAAGTCGCGAACATTCTCTTCAGGAATGATCACGGTCTTGATTCCACCCCGGTGTGCGGCAAGCAATTTCTCTTTGAGACCACCAATCGCCAATACCTGGCCACGCAGGGTAATTTCGCCGGTCATCGCCACATCGGCGCGCACAGGAATGCCGGTCAACGCTGATACCAGCGCCGTGCACATGCCTACGCCAGCGCTAGGGCCGTCTTTGGGGGTCGCCCCTTCCGGCATGTGGATATGGGTGTCGTGCTTCTCGTGGAAGTCCAGCGGGATGCCCAGGCTGCGGGCGCGGCTGCGCACCACGGTCTGCGCGGCGGTAATGGATTCGACCATCACATCACCCAGGGAGCCGGTCTTGATCAACTGGCCTTTGCCCGGAATCACCGCGGCTTCGATGGTGAGCAATTCGCCACCCACCTGGGTCCACGCCAGGCCAGTCACCTGCCCGACCTGGTCCTGTTGCTCGGCCAGGCCGTAGCGGAATTTCTTCACGCCCAGGAAGTGTTCCAGGGAATCGGCAACTACCTTCACCGAGAAGCGCTTTTCCAGCGCGTGCTCCTTCACAGCCTTGCGGCAGATCTTCGCGATCTGGCGCTCAAGGCCCCGCACACCGGCCTCGCGGGTGTAGTAACGCACGATGTCACGGATCGCCTCGACCTCGAATTCGATCTCGCCCTTCTTCAGGCCGTTGGCCGAAATCTGCTTGGGCGCGAGGTACTTGACCGCGATGTTGATCTTCTCGTCTTCGGTGTAGCCCGGCAGACGAATCACCTCCATCCGGTCCAGCAAGGCTGGCGGAATGTTCATGGAGTTGGAGGTGCACAGGAACATTACGTCAGACAAGTCGTAGTCGACTTCCAGGTAATGGTCGTTGAAATTATGGTTCTGCTCGGGGTCCAGCACTTCGAGCAAGGCCGAAGCCGGGTCGCCACGCATATCGCTGCCCATTTTGTCGATTTCATCAAGCAGGAACAGCGGGTTGCGTACACCCACTTTTGTCATCTTTTGAATCAATCTTCCTGGCATCGAACCGATGTAAGTACGGCGATGACCGCGAATTTCCGCCTCATCACGCACGCCACCCAAGGCCATGCGCACGAACTTGCGGTTGGTCGCGCTGGCAATCGATTCCGCCAGGGAAGTTTTACCCACACCCGGAGGCCCGACCAGGCACAACACCGGACCGCGGATTTTTTTCACGCGCTTTTGCACGGCGAGGTACTCAAGGATGCGCTCCTTAACCTCTTCCAGGCCGTAATGGTCAGCGTCGAGGATCTCTTCAGCACGGGCCAGGTCCAGGCGCACCTTGGTCTGGGCCTTCCACGGCACTTGCACCAACCAGTCGATGTACGAGCGCACCACGGTGGCTTCGGCCGACATCGGCGACATCTGCTTGAGCTTGTTCAGCTCGGCGGTGGCCTTGGTCAGGGCGTCTTTGGGCAGGCCAGCGGCATCGATACGCTTTTTCAGCTCTTCGATTTCGTTGTGGCCTTCCTCGCCGTCGCCGAGCTCCTTCTGAATGGCCTTCATCTGCTCATTCAGGTAGTACTCGCGCTGGCTACGCTCCATCTGCTTCTTCACGCGGCCACGGATGCGCTTTTCAACCTGCAACAGGTCGATTTCGCCATCCAGCATCGCCAGTACGTGTTCGACACGGGCCGACAGGTCGATGATTTCGAGGATGTCTTGCTTCTGCTCGATCTTCAGCGCCATGTGCGCGGCCATGGTGTCGACCAGGCGGCTTGGCTCATCAATGCTGTTGAGGGACGACAGGACTTCAGCCGGGACTTTCTTGCCTAACTGCACATACTGCTCGAACTGCGACAGCAGGCTGCGCACGAACACCTCGGATTCACGCTCCGGGGCTTCCACCTCTTCGATCAGCGCCACTTCCGCGCGCAGGTGGCCGTCCACCTCCATAAAGCGCTCTACGGCACCGCGCTGCTCGCCTTCGACCAGCACCTTGACGGTGCCATCGGGCAGCTTGAGCAATTGCAGGACAGTGGCAATGGTGCCGACGCGATACAGAGCATCTTCACCCGGATCATCATCAGCAGGATTCTTCTGGGCCAACAGCAGGATTTGCTTGTCGCCCGTCATCGCGGCCTCGAGGGCTTCGATAGACTTCTCGCGCCCCACGAACAGCGGGATAACCATGTGCGGATAGACGACGACATCACGCAACGGCAGGAGAGGCAATTCGATGGTTGTCTTCATGATTTCGCCTCTATGACAGTTCAAAAATAAGCTTGAAACCAAGATGGGGGTTACATGCAAAAAAAACAAGCTCAATGCCAGTAGTTAAACGCATGAATACACGCGAATTTAACCTCCGCCCCGAGAAACGCCCCCAAAAAACAAGGGGCCCCTAGAGGCCCCTTGCTTGTACCGCAACTGCTGAACGCTTACGCGTCGGGTGCAGCCTTGGCAGCCGGCTCACTGTTTTCGTAGATATACAGTGGCTTGGACTTGCCTTCGATCACGCTTTCGTCGATCACCACTTTACTCACCTCAGACTGCGAGGGGATTTCGTACATGGTGTCGAGCAACACGCCTTCGAGGATAGAGCGCAGGCCACGTGCACCGGTCTTACGCTCCAGTGCCCGCTTGGCCACCGATTTCAGTGCGTCGGTACGGAACTCGAGGTCTACACCTTCCATCTCGAACAATTTGCCGTATTGCTTGGTCAGGGCGTTTTTCGGCTCGGTGAGGATCTGGATCAAAGCCGCCTCATCCAACTCGTCCAACGTGGCCAGGACCGGCAGACGGCCAACGAATTCCGGGATAAGACCGAACTTGACCAGATCGTCAGGCTCGACTTCACGCAGGGACTCGCCCACCTTCTTGCCTTCTTCCTTGCTACGCACTTCCGCACTGAAACCAATGCCGCCACGGGTGGAACGCTGCTGAATCACCTTCTCCAGACCGGAGAACGCACCGCCACAAATGAACAGGATGTTGCGCGTATCAACCTGAAGGAATTCCTGCTGCGGATGCTTGCGACCACCTTGCGGCGGTACGGACGCAACCGTGCCTTCGATCAGTTTCAACAGGGCCTGCTGCACGCCCTCGCCGGAAACGTCCCGGGTGATCGACGGGTTGTCAGACTTGCGCGAGATCTTGTCAATCTCGTCGATATAGACAATACCCATCTGGGCTTTCTCTACGTCGTAGTCGCACTTCTGCAGCAACTTCTGAATGATGTTCTCGACATCTTCACCCACGTAACCAGCCTCGGTAAGGGTGGTGGCGTCGGCGATGGTGAACGGAACGTTCAGCAGGCGAGCGAGGGTTTCTGCAAGCAGGGTTTTACCCGAGCCTGTAGGACCGATCAGCAAGATGTTGCTCTTGCCGAGTTCAACCTCGTCACCTTTCTTGTCACGCTGGTTCAAGCGCTTGTAGTGGTTGTACACCGCTACGGCCAGAACCTTCTTTGCACGCTCTTGACCAATGACGTACTGGTCAAGGATGCCGCTGATTTCTTTAGGCGAAGGTAATTTATGCGCACTGCTCTCGGCCTGGGCTTCCTGCACCTCCTCACGGATGATGTCATTGCACAGGTCGACGCATTCGTCGCAGATAAACACCGAGGGGCCGGCAATCAATTTGCGTACTTCATGCTGGCTTTTGCCACAGAAGGAGCAATAGAGCAGCTTGCCGTTGTCCTCGCCGTTGCGGGTGTCAGTCATTCGTTCGATCCAAATCCGATAGGCTTGCAACACAAGATGAAGGCTTATGCGGGCTTTTTCAAGCCCGCCAGTGGTCGGACATGCCGACCAGCCCTATTTTGAGCGGCTTATATTAAGCGGGGCGCTTGTCGATCACTGCGTCGATCAACCCGTATTCCTTGGCGGCTTCAGCGCTCATGAAATTGTCACGGTTGGTATCGCGCTCGATTTCTTCCAGGGTGCGCCCGCTGTGCTTGGCCATCAGCGTGTTGAGACGCTCACGAATGAAGAGGATTTCCTTGGCGTGGATTTCGATGTCCGACGCCTGGCCCTGGAAACCGCCCAGTGGCTGGTGAATCATCACGCGCGAGTTCGGCAGGCAGAAACGCTTGCCTTCGGCACCCGCGGTCAGCAGGAAGGCGCCCATGCTGCACGCCTGGCCAATACAGGTGGTGGACACGTTTGGCTTGATGAACTGCATGGTGTCGTAGATCGACATGCCCGCAGTCACCGAACCACCCGGCGAGTTGATGTAGAGATGGATGTCCTTGTCCGGGTTTTCCGCTTCAAGGAACAGCAATTGCGCACAGATCAGGTTAGCCATGTAGTCCTCTACCGGGCCAACCAGAAAGATCACTCGCTCCTTGAGCAGGCGCGAGTAGATGTCGTAGGCGCGTTCGCCACGAGCGGACTGCTCGACAACCATCGGGACCAGGCCGCCTGCGGCCTGGATATCAGAGTTCTGCTGAATATAGGAATTACGGAACATGCTCTGCAGTTACTCCCAAATAGTCATGTCTTGAAAACGCATAAGCCAGCGCGAGGCTGGCTTATGGTTGAATTTCCAACGAGTTGGACAATCAGTCGGCTTGTGCTGCTTCCGCCGGTTTGACTGCTTCTTCGTAAGAGACCGCTTTATCGGTCACCTTAGCCTTCTGCAGAACAGTATCCACAACTTGTTCTTCCAGCACAACCGAACGTACTTCGTTCATCTGCTGCTCATTCTTGTAGTACCAAGCCACGACCTGCTCAGGCTCCTGGTAGGCCGAAGCCATTTCCTGGATCATTTCGCGAACGCGGTCTTCGTCTGGCTTGAGGTCGAACTGCTTGACCACTTCAGCCACGATCAGGCCCAGCACAACGCGGCGCTTGGCTTGCTCTTCGAACAGCTCGGCCGGCAGCTGGTCAGGCTTGATGTTGCCACCAAACTGCTGAACCGCTTGAACGCGCAGGCGATCCACTTCGTTGGACAGCAGGGCCTTAGGCACTTCGATCGGGTTGGCGGCCAGCAGACCGTCCATGACCTGGTTCTTGACCTTGGACTTGATGGCCTGGCGCAGTTCACGCTCCATGTTCTTGCGAACTTCGGTGCGGAAGCCTTCGATGCCGGTTTCCTTGATACCGAACTGGCCGAAGAACTCTTCGTTCAGCTCTGGCAGCTTAGGCTCGGAAACGCTGTTGACGGTAACGGTGAACTCGGCGGCTTTGCCGGCCAGGTCCAGGTTCTGGTAGTCAGCAGGGAACGTCAGGTTCAGAACGCGCTCTTCGCCGGCTTTGGCGCCAACCAGGCCGTCTTCGAAACCAGGAATCATGCGGTTGGAGCCCAGCACCAGCTGAGTGCCCTTGGAGGAGCCGCCAGCGAAGACTTCGCCGTCAACCTTGCCAACGAAATCGATGTTCAGTTGGTCTTCGTTCTGGGCGGCACGGTCGGCCACTTCAAAACGAGTGTTCTGCTTGCGCAGGATTTCCAGCATGTTGTCCAGGTCCGAATCAGCCACTTCGGCGCTCAGACGCTCGATTTCGATACCGTCGAAACCGGCCACTTCAAATTCAGGGAACACTTCGAATACGGCAACGTATTCCAGGTCCTTGCCTGCTTCCAGGGACTTGGGCTCGATCGAAGGCGAGCCAGCCGGGTTCAGCTTTTGCTCGACAACGGCTTCGTAGAAAGAAGCCTGGATCACGTCACCTACAGCTTCCTGGCGCGCATCGGCACCAAAACGACGCTTGATTTCGCTCATCGGCACTTTGCCTGGACGGAAACCAGCGATCTTGGCCTTTTGGGCAGTCTGCTGCAGACGCTTGTTGACCGCAGTCTCGATACGCTCTGCCGGCACGGTGATGCTCAGGCGGCGCTCGAGAGCAGTAGTATTTTCAACAGAAACTTGCATGGATATTCCTCGTTGCACAGACATTAGCCGGCCATTTCCGACCCCAATCAAGGGCATGCATTCTAGTGGGTCAAACTCAAGAAGTCACCCTACTGAAAACACAGCGGAAAACAGCCGGCAATTTATCGGTACGAAAGCACTGAAGTACCTCGCCCCGGTGACAAATACAGCCAAATTGCGCCAGGGCTCTGCGCCGCCCCTCTCTATATATAGAAGGAACAAGCATCCATCTCCCTGACGACCCGCCCCGCGAACAGAGCAGGCAAGCAAAGCGGCATCATCGAGATACACAAATACGACGACACGCCCTGCCGGGGCAGCCCAGCACCTGCGACCACCCAATCTCAAACCGCCAAAACCAAAAAAGGCGCCAGACTGTTAAATCTGGCGCCTTTCGAATATGGGGTGGACGAAGGGGATCGAACCCTCGACAACGGGAGTCACAATCCCGTGCTCTACCAACTGAGCTACGCCCACCATATTGCGTTAACAAAGAAACCAAACCACTTCTTTGTTGAGCCCTGCCCCGCCTGACGACCGGGAAAAGCTTTAATTGGTGCGGATGAAGAGACTCGAACTCTTACGCCTCGCGGCGCTGGAACCTAAATCCAGTGTGTCTACCAATTCCACCACATCCGCGCTTGAAGCTCTTAAAGCAAAGGCGCCAGACTGTTAAATCTGGCGCCTTTCAGAATATGGGGTGGACGAAGGGGATCGAACCCTCGACAACGGGAGTCACAATCCCGTGCTCTACCAACTGAGCTACGCCCACCATATAGCGCTACTTGTGCCAAAGCTGCCTAATGGCGCACCCGGCAGGACTCGAACCTGCGACCATCCGCTTAGAAGGCGGATGCTCTATCCAGCTGAGCTACGGGCGCCTTATTAATCTGTACTCTTGGAGGATTACAAACTAAGTGCTTCCAGCCTTGCAGTACAACTATTCTGCTCGACCTTCTTAACCAGTGCTAGGCTGTGCCCGACAAGTGCGACGAATAGTATAGATGCCCCGGAAACCCGTCAAATCTTTTTTGAAAAAAACTGATTTTATTTAAGGGGTTAGGGCAATTTGCAGACCAAGCGCCTTTGCCCTCGCGCCTTGGCATGCGAGAATGCGCGCACTTTTCTTCCCCCTCTCGATGGTTAATCACGCGTAATGACTGCACAACTTATCGACGGCAAATCAATCGCCGCCAGCCTGCGCCAGCAGATCGCCAAACGAGTCACCGAGCGCAGCCAGCAAGGCCTGCGCACGCCGGGCCTCGCGGTGATCCTGGTCGGCAGCGATCCTGCCTCTCAGGTTTATGTCTCGCACAAGCGTAAAGACTGTGAAGAGGTCGGCTTTATTTCCAAGGCCTACGACTTGCCTTCGGATACCACTCAACAGGCCCTGACCGACCTGATTGACAGTCTCAACGATGACCCGAACATGGACGGCATCCTGCTGCAGCTGCCATTGCCCGAGCACCTGGACGCCTCCAAACTGCTGGAGCGCATCCGCCCGGACAAAGACGTCGACGGTTTCCACCCTTATAACGTCGGCCGCCTGGCCCAACGCATTCCCCTGCTGCGTCCATGCACCCCTAAAGGCATCATGACGCTGCTGGAAAGCACCGGTGTCGATCTATATGGTCTTGACGCCGTCGTGGTGGGCGCATCGAACATCGTCGGTCGCCCAATGGCCATGGAACTGCTGCTGGCCGGCTGCACCGTGACCGTCACCCACCGCTTCACCAAGGACCTCGCCGGCCATGTTGGCCGCGCTGACCTGGTGGTGGTCGCCGCCGGCAAGCCAGGCTTGGTCAAGGGTGAGTGGATCAAGGAAGGCGCCATCGTCATCGACGTGGGCATCAACCGCCAGGAAGACGGCAAGTTGGTGGGCGATGTGGTGTATGAAACCGCCCTGCCCCGTGCAGGCTGGATCACACCAGTGCCAGGCGGTGTCGGGCCGATGACCCGGGCCTGCCTGCTGGAAAACACCTTATATGCAGCGGAAACCCTGCACGGTTAATAACCAGGCGTAATGAAAAAGCCCTGCCTTAGCGCAGGGCTTTTTATTGCACGTAAAAAAACCGTTTTTTCTTAGTTTTTAAGCACTTTCGTCTGGTTCTAGAAGAACATTCGACAGTTCTTCATCCATACTCCTAAAATGTAACGCCATTTGTCACAAGATCCGTTTCACAACGGCATTTCCTTACTTTTTAGCGAGTTCATCCGCGTGAAAATTCGTCTTTCTATTGTCAGCCTGTTTTTTGCTTTGACAGGCACCCTCGCCCACGCCGCCGAAACCACCCTGGCCCCGCGTGACGCCTCCAAGCTGCAGATCGCCTCCGGCAGCGCCATGCTGGTCGACTTGCAGACCAATAAAGTCATTTATTCCAGCAACCCCGACGTGGTGGTACCCATCGCTTCGGTGAGCAAGCTGATGACCGGCCTGATCGTCCTCGAAGCCAAGCAAAATATGGACGAGTACATCGACATCAACATCACCGACACGCCCGAGATGAAAGGCGTGTTCTCCCGGGTGAAGATCGGTAGCCAGATGCCGCGCAAGGAAATGCTGCTGATCGCGCTGATGTCTTCGGAAAACCGCGCCGCCGCCAGCCTGGCCCACCACTATCCAGGCGGTTATGCGGCCTTCATTGCCGCGATGAACGCCAAGGCCAAGTCCTTGGGCATGACCAGCACCCACTACGTGGAGCCCACCGGCCTGTCGATCCATAACGTCTCGACCGCCCGCGACCTGAGCAAGCTGCTGGCCTATGCGCGCAAGTTTCCGATGCTCAGCCAATTGAGCACCACCAAGGAAAAGACTGTGTCGTTCCGCAAGCCCAACTACACCTTGGGGTTCTCCAACACGGACCACCTGATCAACCGCGCCAACTGGGATATCAAGCTGACCAAGACCGGCTTCACCAACCAGGCCGGCCACTGCCTGGTGCTGGTGACGAGCATGGGCAATCGCCCGGTGTCGCTGGTGATCCTGGACGCCTTTGGCAAGTTCACCCATTTTGCCGATGCCAGCCGTATTCGTAGCTGGGTCGAGACCGGCAAAGGCGGCGCAGTGCCGGACGTAGCGCTGCGTTACAAGGCCGATAAAAACCTCAAGAATCGAGCGACCGCTACGGAAGTACGTCGATAAACAACGATTTTAGTGTGGGAGCGGGCCTGCTCCCGAATGCGGTGGGTCAGCCTAAGCATTCAGCGACTGACACTGCGCCTTCGCGAGCAAGCCCGCTCCCACATTTGAGTTTCACTTCTTTTCTGCCAACACCTTGAGCGCTTGGGCCGCCGCTTGCTCCTGTCCCGCCTGCGCGGTGGCATTGGCCGCATCGCGCCAGCGCTGCGCATCCACGTTGGCCGGCAACTGGCTCGGGCGCTGGGTGAGGATCGCCCAATGGCCCGCGCCCTGCCACGCCGACTCGAAGTCGCTGAAGCTCATGCTCAATCGACGCTCCTTGCCTGAACGCAACAGCACCGTACTTTTCTGCTGGTTGAACCCCACCACCACGACATAACGCGCCCCGGACCAATAGCTGGCGTTGATCCGCGCCATCACCGGGTAACCCGCCGCTACCTGGGCAAACACGGCGGTCAGCTTGGCGTCCAATGGGTACACCATCAGCCCGTACTCACGCGCCAGCACCTGCATGTTGCGCTCAAGGTCCACCTCGGCGCCGGGCAGGCGCAGTGGTTTATCAAGCAAACCCGGTGTCATGACAATGCCTTGTTGCGACAGCATGCTGGCAAGTGCTGTAGGACCGCTCTGATAAGCCTCGCTGCGAAAGGTCGGCACGCCAGTGAGCTCAACGCGCTCCGGCAAACCTGGCAGTTTCGACGGGGTACTGGAACAGGCCGCCAGCCCAAGGGCAACGGCCAGCAGCAAAGAAGTTTTAAGGTTCGACCGTAAGCGCAATTTTTTCACTCTCTTGATCAACTGCCGGTAAAGGCCCCGATCATAGGGCGCCCCGCCTCGCCGGTATAGCCCATTGGCCCAGTAAAGCGGCGCTGATAGAGCAAACAAGTTGGACAGACTCGACCATTGGTCAATAGCAGGCAACCGCCGGCTGGCTAGACTGTCCATTGAGAAGACTGTGTGTGCCCCAAGTGGGCGAAAGGAGGCCCGAATGAGCCTTGCGACAACGATTTTCCTGTTGATCTGCGGTTGGCTGGCCGTCGCCGCCGCCATGCTGTGGGGGGTCATGCGCGTGACGCGCCGGCATCATCACCCCCACGTCAAACCTGCTGCACCCGCCGAGCCGCGCAAGGCGACGGCGCATCACGCCTAGCCAGGCATGCAATTGAAGTCCTGGGTCGCGGCAATTTCCTTGCCGTGGCCGTCCTCAAGGGACGCGCGCACGGTAGTGCCCAGGCTCGACTCCACCAGGGTGTAGTGCTCCCCCGCCTTGAAATGCTTGTACTCGATGCGGCCCTGGCAGTCCTGCTGGTTGTCATCACCCGGCTCGTCTTCAAATAAAGTCACGTCCAAGCGATGGTCCCCCGGGGTCACTTCAAAATAGCGCCCATCGTCCACCCGCTTGCCATCGACACGCTCGGCCATCAGGTCATTCGGCGCTTCTTCCTGCAATCCGATCCAGGCTTCGCTGGGGTCGGCCTTGGGGATCGGGCCGGCGCAGGCCGACAGTAAACAGACAAAGCCAAGGACGGGAACTAACAACAGTGGTTTGAGTGACATGACAAGGCTCCAAAGGGCAGATGTTAAAAGGTCGTATCCGATGGCTGACAAGCTTGATGAGCCGCCCTTCCTGGAACAAATGAATCCCTATGAAAGTATCTTCAGCCGTTAACTAAAACTTCCTTCACCTGGCTGAAAGGTGCGTGTTAGGTGGGTCGGTCAAGACTGCCGGGGTTTGCAATCCTGCTCTTCTCGGAGACTCACGCATGCTCGGGCTGGTAAAGACCGCACTGCACAAGCCGTACACCTTCATCGTGCTGGCTATATTCATCTGCATCATCGGGCCGATGGCAGCCTTGCGCACGCCCACGGATGTTTTTCCCGATATCGGCATTCCCGTGGTCGCCGTGGTCTGGCAGTACAACGGCCTGTCCCCGGACGCCATGGCCGGCCGGGTGATATACACCTATGAACGCTCCCTGAGCACCACCGTCAACGACATCGAACATATCGAGTCGCAATCGTTGCCCGGCATGGGCATCGTCAAGATCTTCTTCCAGCCCGGCGTGGATATCCGTACCGCCAATGCCCAGGTCACGGCGGTGTCACAAACCGTGCTCAAGCAAATGCCACCGGGCATCACCCCACCTCTGATCCTCAACTACAGCGCCTCCACGGTGCCGATCCTGCAAATGGCGTTCTCCAGCCCCAGCCTTTCGGAAGCCAAAATTCGCGACCTGGTGCAGAACAATATCCGCCTGCCCTTGAGCGCCCTGCCCGGCCTGGCCATGCCTACACCGATGGGCGGCAAGCAACGGCAGATCACCCTCGACCTCGACCCTCAGGCACTGGCCGCCAAAGGCTTGTCGGCCCAGGATGTGGGCAATGCCCTGGCGCTGCAGAACCAGATCATCCCGGTGGGCACCGCCAAGCTGGGCTCCAATGAATACACGATCCTGCTCAACAACAGCCCCAAGGCCATCGATGAACTCAACGACCTGCCGATCAAGACCGTCGACGGTGCGCTGATCACCATCGGCCAAGTGGCCCATGTGCGCGACGGCTCACCGCCGCAAACCAACATCGTGCGGGTCGACGGCCATCGCGCCGTGCTGATGCCGGCGCTGAAAAACGGCAGCATCTCCACCCTGTCGATCATCGACGGTATCCGCCAGATGCTGCCGCGCATCAACGAAACCCTGCCACCGTCGCTGAAAACCTCGCTGCTGGGCGATGCCTCGGTGTTCGTCAAGCAGTCGGTGGGCAGCGTGGCCCAGGAAGGCATTATTGCCGCACTGCTCACCAGTGCGATGATCCTGCTGTTTCTCGGCAGTTGGCGCTCGACCTTGATCATCGCCGCGTCGATTCCCCTGGCGGTGCTCTCGGCCATCGCGCTATTGGCTGTCAGTGGGCAAACCCTCAACGTCATGACGTTGGGCGGGCTGGCGTTGGCGGTGGGCATCCTGGTGGATGACGCCACGGTGACCATCGAAAACATCAACTGGCACCTGGAGCAAGGCAAGGCGGTGAAGACCGCAATTCTCGACGGCGCCGCACAAATCGTCGGCCCGGCGTTCGTATCGCTGCTGTGCATCTGCATCGTGTTCGTGCCGATGTTTTTGCTGCAGGGCATCGCCGGTTACCTGTTCCGCCCAATGGCATTGGCGGTGATCTTCGCCATGGCCAGCTCGTTCATTCTCTCGCGCACCCTGGTGCCGACACTGGCGATGTTTTTGCTCAAACCGCATAGGCCGGAGCCAGGCGCGGGGCATCATCCGGAAGATGCATTCATCAACCACCACGAGGGTGAACAACACCTGAAACCACGCAATGCGTTGCTGCAATCGGTGCTGAATTTTCAACAGGGATTCGAGCAGCACTTTTCCAATATCCGCGACACCTACCATGGCCTGCTGACGCTGGCACTGGGCGCACGCAAGCGCTTCATTGTCGGCTTCCTGGCCTGCGTACTCGCGTCGTTCCTGTTGTTGCCCAGCCTGGGCCAGGACTTTTTTCCGGCCACCGATGCGGGTGCCTTGGCCCTGCATGTGCGCTTGCCGCTGGGCACGCGCATCGAGGAAAGCGCCGCGGCGTTCGACCGCATCGAAGCGCGGATCCGCGAGGTCATCCCGGCCGAAGAACTGGACACCATCGTCGACAATATTGGCATTCCGCTCAGCGGCATCGACATGGCCTACAGCAGCAGCGGCACCATCGGCCCGCAGGATGGCGATATTCAAGTCAGCTTGAAAACGCACCACGCGCCCACCGCCGACTATGTGAAAAAACTGCGCGAAGCCCTGCCGCAAAGTTTCCCCGGCAGCCACTTTGCGTTCCTGCCCGCCGACATCAGCAGCCAGATCCTCAACTTCGGCGCTCCCGCCCCGCTGGACGTCAAAATCTCCGGGCGCAGTGACGCAGAAAACCGCGCCTATGCCGTCGAACTTGAACGGCGCTTGCAGCATGTACCGGGGATTGCCGACCTGCGCATCCAGCAGTCCACCGGCTACCCCTCGCTGCAAGTAAACGTGGACCGCATGCGCGCTAATGGCCTGGGCATCACCGAGCGTGACGTCACCAACAGCATGGTTGCCTCCCTCGCCGGCAGCTCGCAAACCGCACCGACCTTCTGGCTCAACCCGGCCAACGGCGTGTCTTACTCCATCGTCGCCGCCACCCCGCAATACCGCCTCGACAGCCTGCCGTCGCTGGAGGCGCTGCCGGTGACCGGTGCCGATGGGCAGGCGCAAATTCTCGGCGGCGTGGCCACCATCTCCCGGGTACAAAGCCCGGCCGTGGTGACCCACTACAACATCGAGCCGACCCTGGACCTGTACGCCAACGTGCAAGGTCGCGACCTCGGCGGTGTGGCCCGCGATGTGCAAAAGGGGCTGGATGACACTGCGTCCATGCGCCCCAAAGGGGCGACCATCAGCCTGCACGGGCAGATCGATGCACTGCATGAGGCGTTCAGTGGCTTGAGCTTCGGGCTGCTCGGCGCGGTGGTGCTGATCTACTTGCTGATCGTGGTCAACTTCCAGTCATGGGCCGACCCCTTTGTGATCATCACGGCGTTGCCGGCAGCATTGGCGGGCATCGTGTGGATGCTGTTCCTCAGTGGCACCTCGTTGTCGGTGCCAGCACTCACCGGTGCCATCTTGTGCATGGGCGTGGCCACCGCCAACTCGATCCTGGTAGTGAGCTTCTGCCGTGAGCGCCTGGCCGAACATGGCGATGCGTTGAAAGCCGCGCTGGAAGCTGGCTACACGCGCTTTCGCCCGGTGTGCATGACTGCCCTGGCAATGATCATCGGCATGTTGCCCCTGGCCATTTCCGAGGAGCAGAACGCCCCGCTCGGTCGAGCGGTCATCGGTGGCTTGATCTTCGCCACCATCGCCACTTTGTTGTTTGTTCCCGTGGTCTTCAGCCTGGTCCACGGCCGTCATCCTACTCGCGTAACTGCTGGAGAAACGCCCCATGTCGCCTGATCAAAAACCCTCGCGCAAGCGTCTGATGCTCCTGGGTGTCGGTGGCCTGACGTTGGCTGCCCTGTTAGTCGCCAGCGGCCTGCACGCGCGTACGCTGCACGAGCAGTCGGTCACCGCCTGGACCGAAGCCGCCGCCGTCCCCCAGGTGATGGTGTTCCAACCCAAGCCAAACGCCGGCGGTGACACCCTGCGCCTGCCCGCTCACCTGGAGGCGTGGAGCAAGGCGGCGATCCATGCGCGGGTCAGCGGCTACTTGAAGGACTGGAAAGTCGACATCGGCGCCCAGGTCAAGGCCGGGCAAATCCTCGCCGAAATCGACAGCCCCGACCTCGACCAACAACTGGCCCAGGCCCATGCGCACCTGATCCAGCAACAAGCCAATGCACACCTGGCAGCCACCACGGCGACCCGCTGGCAAAACCTGCTGGCCAGCCATTCGGTATCGCGCCAGGACGCCGATGAAAAAACTTCCAATGCCGCAGCCGCCAAGGCCAACACCGAAGCCGCGGCAGCAGACTACGCGCGACTGTTCGCCCTGGAAGGCTACAAGACCCTGCGCGCGCCGTTCGCCGGCACCATCACCGCCCGCAACACGGACATCGGCCAGTTGATCAAGGCCGATAACGCCAGCGATCCGGAACTGTTCAACATTGCCGACACCCACCAATTGCGCTTGTACGTGCCAGTGCCGCAGAACTATGCAGCGGTCATTCATGCGGGCCTTGAGGCCGAACTGACCGTCCCCGAGCATCCCGGTGAGCATTTCAAGGCGCGGCTGCTCGGTGACTCCACCGCCATCGACCGCCGCTCCGGCACCCTGCTCGCCCAGTTCGTCGCCGACAACCCCAACGGCGAACTGCTGCCGGGCGATTACGCCGAAGTCACCCTGCCGATTCCGGCTGACACCCATGGCGTGAGCATCCCCGCCAGCGCCTTGATCTTCCGGGCCCAGGGCACCCAGGTTGCGGTACTGGACGGTCGCAACCATGTGCACCTGCAAGACATTCATATTGGCCTGGACCTCGGCGAGCGCCTGGTGATCGACCAGGGCTTGAAGCCTGCTGACCGCATCATCGACAACCCGCCCGACGCCCTGCGCGAAGGCGACCCGGTGCAACTGGCTGACGCCTCGGGAGGTGCGCATGCGCCCAAGGCTTAAACCGCTGGCGCCGTTGATGCTGCTGGCGTTGCAGGGTTGCTCGATGGCGCCCAGCTATACAGTGCCGTCGATTGACCTGCCCGCCCACTACCGCGAACAAACCAGCGATGGCCCCTGGCACAGCGCGCAACCGTCGGATCAACTGGCGCCCCGGTGGTGGCAGCTCTACAACGATTCGCGCCTGAACGCGCTGCAACAGCAACTGCTCAAGGCCAACCCGGACCTGGCCGCGGCGCTGGCGCACTTCGATGCGTCCCAGGCCTATGCCAGTCAACTGCACGCGGGCCTTTTCCCGCAAATCACCGCCAGCGCGCAACCGCTGCGCCAGCGTCAATCGGATTCACGACCGTTACGCGGCACTACACAGCCGTCGGTGTATAACAGCAATACCGCCGGGTTCGCCCTGGGTTACGACCTCGACCTGTGGGGCAGAATCCGCAACCAGGTCGCTGCGGGCGATGCCCAGGCACAAGCGTCCTTTGATGATTTGGCGGTGGTGCGCTTGAGCCTCCAACAGCAGTTGGCGAGTCTGTATGTGCAGCTCAATGGGCTGGATGCGCAGCGCCGAATCCTGAGCACTTCGTTGCAGGATTTGCGCCAGGCGCTGCAACTGACCCGAAGCCGTTATGAAGGCCAGATTGCGTCCGAACTGGACCTGACCCGTGCGCAGAACCAACTGGCCGAAGCCAAGGCGCAGCTGGACGAAGTGCGTGGCCAGCGCAACCTCGCCGAACATGCCATCGGCGAATTGGTGGGCGTGACGGCCAGTGAGTTTTCACTGCCGCCCAGCTCGCAGTTATTGGCGTTGCCAGGCATTCCGGCGCAGTTGCCCAGCCACCTGCTGCAGCGTCGTCCGGACATTGCCGCAGCTGAACGACGGGTGTTTGCGGCCAATGCAACTATAGGCGTGGCCAAGGCAGCGTGGTTTCCGGATTTCAGTTTGACCGGTGTGCTGGGCGGGCAGACCCAAGGCGTTGGCAACCTGCTGTCCGCCGACAACCGGTATTGGGCACTGGGGCCGCTGATGAACCTGCCGATCTTCGACGGCGGACGCTTGAGCGCCAACGAGCGCCAGGCCAAGGCCGAGTTCGAGGAGGCCTCGGCACAGTACCGTAGCCACGTATTGAAAGCCGTGCGTGAGGTGGAAGATAACCTCGCACAACTGCGGGATCTGCAGCAGCAAGCCGAGGACGAGCAAGCGGCGGCAGAGGCGGCGCAACATACCCAGGCCTTGGCGATGAACAGCTATCAGGCCGGGGCGGTGAGTTACCTGAACGTGGTCACCGCCCAAACCGCCGCGTTGCAGGCACAGAGAACGTTGCAGGCGGTGCAGACCCGGCATTTGCAAGCGAGTGTGGGACTTTTGACCGCACTCGGCGGCGGCTGGCAGCCGGGTTAATACCCACTGATCGTTCCCACGCTCTGCGTGGGAACGCCGCTCCGGACGCTCTGCGTCTGCCTCTAAAATCGTGACGCGGAGCGTCACAGGGTGCATTCCCACGCGGAGCGTGGGAACGATCAGGCCGCGAGTTTGCCGCTGGCGATGGCCGCTGAAGCGGCCACCATCGCGCGCAACAACACCGCACACCCTGCCGCCAGGTCATCCGGCGCGGCATTTTCGATTTCGTTATGGCTGATGCCCCCTTCACACGGTACAAAGATCATCCCCGCCGGGCCCAGCTCAGCGACGAAGATTGCGTCATGCCCTGCCCCGCTGACGATGTCCATGTTCGACAAGCCCAAGCCATTGGCGGCATTGCGCACCGCCTCCACGCAGCCTTTGTCAAAGTACAGCGGCGGGAAGTCCGCCGTAGGCTGCATGTCGAAACTCAAGCCATGTTTGGCGCAGGTGTCTTCGATCACCTGACGCACCTGGGCAATCATCGAATCCAACCGCGCCGGTTCCAGATGACGAAAATCCAGGGTCATGCGCACTTCACCGGGAATCACGTTGCGCGATCCCGGATACGCTTGCAGGCAACCCACCGTGCCGCACGCATGGGGCTGATGCGCCAACGCCGCCGCGTTCACGGCAGCCACCACCGCCGCCGCGCCGACCAAGGCATCCTTGCGCAAGTGCATGGGTGTAGGGCCGGCATGGGCTTCAACACCGCGCAGCTTCAGGTCGAACCACTTTTGCCCGAGGGCGCCGAGCACCACGCCGATGGTTTTGTGTTCATCCTCCAGAATCGGCCCTTGTTCGATATGCGCCTCGAAATACGCGCCGACCTTATGCCCGTTGACTGGCCGCGTTCCGGCATAGCCAATCGCGTTCAACGCCTCCCCCACGCTGACGCCATCCGCATCGACCTTGGCCAGGGTATCGGCCAGGGTGAACTTCTCGGCAAACACCCCTGAGCCCATCATGCACGGCGGGAAGCGCGAGCCTTCTTCGTTGGTCCACACCACCACTTCCAGCGGCGCCTCGGTTTCCACCTTGAGGTCGTTGAGGGTGCGCAGCACTTCCACACCGGCCAGCACGCCGAAGCAACCGTCGAACTTGCCGCCGGTTGGCTGGGTGTCGATATGGCTGCCGGTCATCACCGGTGGCAGGTCGGGATTGCGGCCGGGACGACGCGCGAAGATATTGCCGATGCCGTCGATGGTCACGGTGCAACCCGCCGCTTCACACCACTGCACGAAGAGATCGCGAGCCTTGCGGTCGAGGTCGGTAAGGGCCAGGCGACACACACCGCCCTTGGGCGTGGCGCCGAGTTTGGCCAGGTCCATCAGCGATTGCCACAGTCGGTCGCGGTTGATGTGCTGATGGGGCGATTGCAGAACGTCGAGGGCAGCGTTCATGGGGGTCTCCTCAGGCTGATTTTCTTATGAGTCGGCTCGATCCAACGGTGTAAAGAAGTCAAAAATGTGGGAGCGGGCTTGCTCGCGAAAGCGGTGTGTCAGTCACCGAAAATGTCGCTTGGACTACCGCATTCGCGAGCAAGCCCGCTCCCACATTTGGATTGCATTTCAACGCATTACAACGGGGCCTTGGCGGTGATCGGGCTCGCCCCGCGTTTGGCATTCAAGCCGTAATACAACACCCCGCCCAACGCCGAGCCGGTGAACCAGCCGTAGCTGTAGAACCAGCTGAACGCATCGCTGCCCAGCGACAGCAGCGTCAGCACCACCGGTACGCCAAAGGCGATAAAGCCACTCCAGTTCCAGGCCGGGTACACGTCGTCGCGGTACAGGCCGGCCAGGTCCAACTGTTGTCTGCGGGTTATGAAATAGTCCACCACCATGATCCCGGCAATCGGCCCCAGCAGGCTTGAATAGCCCAGCAGCCAATTGGAATACACGGTTTCCAGGCTGACGTCCGAGACGATCAGCCCGAGTTTTTTCAGCAGTTCATGGGCCATCAGCGCCAGCCCTACCAGGCCGGTGAGGATCACCGCCGTGGTGCGGTTGATCAGCTTGGGCGCGATGTTCTGGAAGTCGTTGGTGGGCGAGACGATGTTCGCCGCGGTGTTGGTGGACAAGGTCGCGACGATGATCAGCGCCATGGCGATGGCCACCCACACCGGGCTCTGGATATGGCCGATCAGGCTCACCGGGTCGGAGACGCTCACCCCCACCAGTTTCACCGAGGCGGCGGTCATGACCACGCCGAGGGCGGCGAACAGGAACATGGTCAACGGCAAGCCGAAGATCTGCCCGAGGATCTGATCTTTCTGGCTCTTGGCGTAGCGACTGAAGTCGGGAATGTTCAGTGACAAGGTGGCCCAGAAGCCCACCATCGCCGTAAGCCCCGCCATGAAGTAACCGGTGAGGCTGGCGCCTTCGGGGCGCTTGGGTGGGATCGCCATCAACTCGCTGAGGGACACATTGGGCATCGCCCATACCAGCAGCCCAACCCCCACCGCCACCAGCAGCGGCGCCGACAAGGTTTCCAGGCGCTTGATCGACTCGGCGCCGCGCAGCACCACCCACAGGTTCAAGCACCAGAACAGCATGAATCCGATCACCTCACCGGTACCGCCCAGGGCTTTCCAGCCGTCGAAAATCGAGCCCAGGAACAGGTGGATCGCCAGCCCGCCGAACATCGTCTGGATACCAAACCAGCCGCAGGCCACCAGCGCGCGGATCAGGCACGGTACGTTGGAGCCGAGGATGCCAAAGGACGAACGCAACAGCACCGGAAACGGAATACCGTACTTGGTGCCGGGAAACGCGTTGAGGGTCAGCGGGATCAACACCACGATATTGGCCAGCAGGATCGCCATCAGCGCCTCCCCCACCGACAGCCCGAAATACGCCGTGAGCACCCCGCCCAGGGTGTAGGTGGGCACGCAGATCGACATGCCGACCCACAGCGCCGTGATGTGCCATTTGTTCCAGGTGCGCTCGTGCACTTTGGTAGGTGCCATGTCGTGGTTGTAGCGAGGGCTGTCGAGGACGTCGGGGCCGGCGTCGAGTTCGTACAGGCCGTTGCGCTCGATGACTTGCGATCTGTTCTGTTGCATGGCCGCTCCACGGTTTTTTTAAAATTATTGTTGCTCACCTGCACGCTAGGTTCAGGTGGCCGGAGTACCGCATCAACAACATGCCATCCAGGGTTCCGGCCAACTGCCCGTGCACTCAATAACCGTGCCGACAACCGCCTCTGAACCCGCACCGCTTGTATAACTTGCTGATGTTTATCAGCTTTCCAATTGAGCCTACGGTACTTGCCGCACGCGTCAGGCTAAACAATATGCAAGTTGCCCGAACCTGCAGGTCTCAAACTGGTGCATCACAATTATTTTTATTTCTCGGCGCCGTCAAGCGGCATATCTCAAGCGCCTGATTTGCAATAAGAAATATTGACCAGAACAAGAACCTGTCAAGTGCGTCAAAACAGGGTGGGTGTGCTTCATTTTGGTGAAAATAGGATTTTTCCTATAAATATCAACAATATAAAACACACGAAAGTTTGCGAAAAATCTTCTTGCTCATTCGAAAAACTCGGGCTAGTTTCTATTCCTGTCACCGATGACAGGAATTAACCAATCCTCGGTACGCAGTATTACAACACTTAGAACTGGCACAAGCCGGTCAAGCCTGTGAGGAACTCGACATGTCGCTGTTGATCCGTGGCGCCACCGTTATTACCCATGATGAAAGTTACCGTGCCGATGTGTTATGCGCAGAGGGTCTAATTCGCGCCATTGGCACGAATCTGGATATTCCCGCAGGCACTGAAATACTCGACGGCAGCGGCCAATACTTGATGCCGGGCGGCATCGACCCCCATACCCATATGCAACTGCCCTTCATGGGCACCGTGGCCAGTGAAGACTTTTTCAGTGGTACGGCGGCAGGCTTGGCCGGTGGTACCACGTCGATCATCGACTTTGTGATTCCCAACCCGCAGCAGTCGCTGATGGAAGCTTTCCACCAGTGGCGCGGCTGGGCCGAAAAGTCCGCCGCCGACTACGGGTTCCATGTGGCGATCACCTGGTGGAGCGAGCAGGTACGCGAGGAAATGGCTGAGTTGGTCAGCCATCACGGCATCAATAGCTTCAAGCATTTCATGGCCTACAAGAACGCGATCATGGCTGCCGATGACACCTTGGTCGCCAGTTTCGAACGCTGCCTGGAACTCGGCGCGGTGCCCACTGTGCATGCTGAAAATGGCGAACTGGTGTATCACCTGCAACGCAAGCTGATGGCCCAGGGCATCACCGGGCCAGAAGCCCATCCGCTGTCGCGCCCGTCCCAAGTGGAAGGCGAAGCGGCCAGCCGTGCCATCCGGATTGCCGAGACCATCGGCACGCCGCTGTACCTGGTGCATGTGTCGACGAAGGAAGCCCTGGATGAAATCACCTATGCCCGGGGCAAGGGCCAGGCGGTATACGGTGAAGTGCTCGCCGGCCACCTGTTGCTCGATGACAGTGTGTACCAGCACCCCGACTGGCAGACCGCCGCCGGTTATGTGATGAGCCCGCCATTCCGCCCACGCGGGCACCAAGAGGCGCTGTGGCACGGCCTGCAAGCGGGCAACCTGCACACCACCGCCACCGACCACTGCTGCTTCTGCGCCGAGCAAAAAGCCGCCGGGCGTGACGACTTCAGCAAGATCCCCAACGGTACCGCCGGCATTGAAGACCGTATGGCGCTGCTGTGGCACGAAGGCGTCAATACCGGGCGTTTGTCGATGCAGGAATTTGTCGCACTGACCTCCACCAACACCGCAAAGATCTTCAACCTCTACCCACGCAAAGGCGCGATACGCGTAGGCGCCGATGCCGACCTGGTGCTATGGGACCCCGAGGGCACGCGGACGATTTCCGCCAAGACCCACCATCAGCAGGTGGACTTCAACATCTTCGAAGGCAAGACCGTGCGCGGCGTGCCCAGCCACACCATCAGCCAGGGCAAGCTGGTGTGGGCCGATGGTGACCTGCGCGCCGAGCGAGGGGCCGGACGGTATGTGGAGCGGCCGGCGTATCCGTCGGTATTCGAGCAATTGAGCAAGCGGGCAGCGCTTTCCAAGCCAGTGGCTGTGAACCGCTAAACCACCCTTCGCGAGCAAGCCCGCTCCCACATTTGATCCCATTTCAACAGGACAAATGCGGTGGAATGTGGGAGCTGGCTTGCCTGCGATGAGGCCAGCCCAGGCCACAAATAACCAGTGCCCGGCAGAGGCACAGAACCGTGAGGCCAACACCGTGATCCAGACCCTGACCCACCTCCCCCACCCCCGTGAAGACGGGGCCACCCTCGCCAGCCAGTTCACCGACCTGGCACCGCCCCTCAACGCCCGCCAGGCCCAACTGGAAGCCTCGCGCTGCCTGTACTGCTACGACGCACCCTGCGTGAATGCGTGCCCCAGCGAGATCGATATCCCCTCGTTCATCCGCAATATCCACACCGAGAACGTGCAAGGTGCCGCGCAGAAAATCCTCTCGGCCAACATCCTCGGTGGCAGTTGCGCACGGGTGTGCCCGACAGAAATCCTTTGCCAGCAAGCGTGCGTACGCAATAACGCCGAAGAATGCGCCCCTGTGCTGATCGGCCTGTTGCAACGCTACGCCATCGACAACGCGCACTTCAGCGAACACCCGTTCCAACGCGCCGCGCCCACCGGCAAACGCATCGCCGTGGTCGGCGCCGGGCCAGCGGGTTTGGCCTGCGCTCACCGTGCCGCCTTGCACGGTCATGACGTGGTGATTTTCGAAGCGCGGGAAAAAGCCGGCGGCCTGAATGAATACGGGATCGCCAAATACAAACTGGTGGACGACTTCGCCCAGAAGGAACTGGATTTCCTCATGCAGATTGGCGGCATCGAGGTTCGCCACGGCCAGCGCCTGGGCGACAACCTGACCTTGAGCGAACTGCACCAGCAGTTCGATTCGGTGTTCCTCGGCCTGGGTCTCGCTGCCAGCAAACAGCTGGGTCTGCCTTTTGAGGACGCCCCCGGCCTGCTCGCCGCCACCGACTATATCCGCGAACTGCGCCAGGCCGACGACCTCACCCAACTGCCCCTGGCCGACCGTTGCATTGTGCTCGGCGCCGGGAACACCGCCATCGACATGGCCGTGCAAATGGCCCGCCTCGGTGCCCGCGATGTCAACCTGGTGTACCGCCGTGGCCTGGCCGACATGGGCGCGACCCACCACGAACAGGACATCGCCAAGGCCAATCAAGTACGACTGTTGACCTGGGCCCAACCCGACGAAGTTCTGCTCGACGACCAAGGCCGCGTACGCGGTATGCGCTTTGCCCGCACCCACCTGGAAAACGGTCGCCTGCTGCCTACCGGGGAAACCTTCGAACTGGCCGCCGATGCGATCTTCAAGGCGATCGGGCAAGGCTTCGACAACGACGCCCTGCACGACCCGCTGGCCCAGCAACTGCACCGCGTGGGCGAGCGTATCTTCGTCGATGAGCAACTGCGTACCAGCATCCCTGGGGTGTATGCCGGCGGCGATTGCGTCAGCCTCGGCCAGGACCTCACCGTGCAGGCGGTACAACATGGCAAGCGGGCCGCCGAAGCCATGCATGCCCCACTCATGCTGACTGGGGAGGCTGCGTAATGGCCGATCTCTCGATTGTATTCGCCGGAATCAAAGCGCCCAATCCGTTCTGGCTGGCTTCCGCGCCGCCCACCGACAAAGCCTACAACGTGGTGCGCGCCTTCGAGGCCGGCTGGGGTGGCGTCGTGTGGAAAACCCTGGGGGAAGACCCGGCGGCGGTGAACGTGTCGTCGCGTTACTCCGCGCACTATGGCGCCAACCGCGAAGTGCTGGGCATCAACAATATCGAACTGATCACCGACCGTTCTCTGGAGATCAACCTGCGGGAAATCACCCAGGTGAAAAAGGACTGGCCGGACCGCGCGCTGATCGTCTCGCTGTTGGTGCCTTGTGTCGAAGCGTCCTGGAAAAACATCCTGCCCTTGGTGGAGGCGACCGGCTGCGACGGCATCGAGCTGAACTTCGGCTGCCCTCACGGCATGCCCGAACGGGGCATGGGCGCTGCCGTCGGCCAGGTGCCGGAGTACGTGGAGCAAGTGACGCGCTGGTGCAAAACGTATTGCTCGCTGCCGGTGATCGTCAAACTCACGCCGAACATCACCGACATCCGCGTGGCCGCACGGGCGGCCTATCGCGGTGGCGCGGATGCGGTGTCGCTGATCAACACCATCAACTCCATCACCAGCGTGGACCTGGAACGCATGGTCGCCCTGCCGGTGGTCGGCACCCAGAGCACCCATGGCGGTTACTGCGGCTCAGCGGTCAAGCCGATTGCGTTGAACATGGTCGCCGAAATCGCCCGCGACCCACAGACCAACGGCCTGCCGATCTGCGGCATCGGCGGTATCGGTACCTGGCGGGATGCGGCGGAGTTTGTCGCCCTGGGCTGCGGCGCGGTACAGGTGTGCACGGCGGCGATGCTGCATGGGTTTCGCATCGTTGAAGAGATGAAGGACGGCTTGTCGCGCTGGATGGACAGCCAGGGCCATGCCAACCTGCAGGCGTTTTCCGGGCGGGCGGTGGGCAACACCACGGACTGGAAGTACCTGGACATCAACTACCAGGTCATCGCCAAGATTGATCAAGCGGCGTGCATTGGCTGTGGGCGTTGCCATATTGCCTGCGAGGACACCTCGCACCAGGCCATTGCCAGCTTGAAGCAGGCCGATGGCACGCATCGGTATGAGGTGATCGACGATGAGTGCGTGGGCTGCAACCTGTGCCAGATCACCTGCCCGGTGGCCGACTGCATCGAGATGGTGCCGATCGATACCGGCAAGCCGTTTTTGAACTGGACGCAGGACCCCCGCAATCCTTACCGCGAAGCGGTGTAATCCTTGCCCCTCGTTCCCACGCTCCGCGTGGGAACGATCAGCTCAAGGTTCCAACCCAATCCCGCGCAAAATTACACCGGTCACGGTCTGTATCGCCTTCTCGAACTGCCGATCCGACAACGGCTGGTGATCATTCAAAATCTTCACCTGGTGGTCGAAGTCGGCATAGTGCTGGGTCGAGGCCCAGATCATGTACAGCAGGCTCGAGGGCTCCACCGGCAGGATGCGTTTGTCTTGCACCCATTGGCGAATCTTCGCTTCCTTCATCTTGGCCCAGTCGTACAGGCTTTCATCCAAGGCCTCGCCGAGTGTGGGCGCGCCGTGGATGATTTCATTGGCCCAGACCTTAGAGCCATACGGGCGCGTGCGCGAGCGCTGCATCTTGGCGCGGATGTAGCTGCTGAGCACCACACGGGGGTCGTCAAAGGTTTCAAAGCTCAGGGCGTCCTGCTTCCACAACTCCAGCAGGTCGAACAGCACCGCGCTGTACAGCTCGCTCTTGGTGGTGAAGTAGTAATGCAGGTTGGAGCGCGGCAGTTGCGCTTCTTCGGCGATGTCGGCCATGGCGGTGCTGCCATAGCCTTTGTTGGCGAAGACCTTCTCCGCCGCCAGCAGGATTTTCTCGACGTTGACCCGACGAATTCCGATCTTGTGATTGCCCATAAGGGCTCCCTGACAACAACACGGCCTAAAGACTACCACCGGCTCTAGATCGGGGCGACAGGCCAAGCCGAAACTTCGTACACTGCCGGCTCCTATCCTCTGATCGGTATTGAACAATGTTGCTCAAGAAGTCCCTGACCGCTGCTGTCCTGTTCACTGCCCTGCTGGGCGCCTCCACGGCTTTTGCCCACGCCCACCTCAAGCGCGCGGAGCCTGCGGCTGACAGCAACGTCGCCGCACCCAAAGACCTGCGCCTGACCTTCAGCGAAGGCGTCGAAGCCACCTTCACCAAGGTCTCCCTGAGCAAGGACGGCACCGAAATCGCCATCAAGGGCCTGCAAACCCCGGACGCCGACAAGAAAACCCTGGTGGTCACGCCTGCCGCTCCGTTGGCAAGCGGCACGTATAAGGTCGAATGGCATGCGGTGTCCGTCGACACTCACAAAAGCGAAGGCACTTACAGCTTCAAGGTCGGCCAATAACCCATGGCAACCCTGCTGGTGCTGTGCCGCTTCCTGCACTTTTGCGTCGTGTTGCTGATGTTCGGGGCCTGGGTGTTCAGGCCCTGGCTGCTCGGCGCTCACGTGCAGCCGACACTGGACCGGCAATTGCTGCGCATCACCCGTGGCCTGGCCGGCTTGGGGCTGTTCACCGGGGTTGCGTGGCTGCTGTTGATCACCGCTAGCATGGCCGGCAGTTGGGACGCGGCGCTGCAACCGGCCACCGTGCAGTTGGTGCTGGGCAAGACCTTTTTTGGCCAGGTATGGGCCTGGCATCTGCTGCTGAACCTGTTGCTGGTGATCGTGCTGATCAAGCCCTGGCCGGCCTTGCGCTTGCCGCTGCTCGCCCTGCTGCTGGCCACCCTGGCCCCCGTAGGCCACGGCGCCATGCTCGACGGGCTGAGTGGGCGGTTGCTGATCCTTAACCAGGTGGTGCACCTGTTGTGCGTGGGGGCCTGGCTCGGGGGGTTGCTGGTGTTGGTGCTGATCCTCCGGCAGGCGCAAGACCAGCGCTTGGAACCGATTCTGCGTCGCTTCAGTGGTGTGGGATATGGCCTGGTCGGCGGCCTGCTGGTAACCGGGCTGATCAACGTGCGCGTGCTCACCGGGCAACTGTGGCCCACGCCGCTCTTCCAAGGGTTTGCCTTGATTTTGCTGATCAAGGTGGGGCTGGTGCTGGGCATGCTGGGGTTGGCGTTGTTGAACCGGTTGCGTATCAAACGCTGCGAGCAACGCCTGGCCAGTTTGAGAGCCAGCGTGATGATGGAGTGGCTGTTGGGCATTGCAGCAGTGGCTGCGGTTTCCCTGCTTGGCACCCTGCCGCCGATGGTCATGGCTGGCTGAAACCTGCGTGGCAATACAATCAATGTAGGAGCGAGCTTGCTCGCGAAAAACGCCAACGATAACGCGTACTTCCTGAATGAACGCGGCGCCTGTGAGTTTTTCGCGAGCAAGCTCGCTCCTACAGGGGGCGACCGTGCCGCTACGTTGAATCGTTTCACCCAAGTCATCGTATAACTTCTGCTTGACACACCCTCAAAACCTCGCAAATATCGCGCCCAATGTTGTACGACGACGTATGACAAATAATAAAAACAACAAAACAAAGGGAGCCTCACTGTGAGTCAATCCGCCCGTCATTCCTGCACGCGCCTGGGCCTTCTCGGTCTCGGCAGCCTGGCCGTCACCCTGCCGCTGGGTGCCAACGCCGAAGGCTTTATCGACGACGCCAAGGCCACGCTCAACCTGCGTAATGCCTACTTCAACCGCAACTTCACCAACCCGACCAACCCTCAGGGCAAGGCCGAAGAGTGGACGCAGAATTTTATCCTTGATGCCAAGTCCGGCTTTACCCAGGGCACGGTCGGTTTCGGGATTGATGTGTTGGGGCTGTACTCGCAAAAACTCGATGGCGGCAAAGGCACCGCCGGTACGCAACTGTTGCCGGTGCATGACGATGGCCGCCCCGCCGACAATTTCGGGCGCCTGGGTGTCGCGCTGAAAACCAGGCTGTCGAAGACCGAATTGAAGGTTGGCGAATGGATGCCGGTGCTGCCGATCCTGCGTTCCGACGATGGCCGCTCCCTGCCCCAGACCTTTCGTGGCGGCCAGGTCACGTCCAATGAAATCGCCGGCCTGACCCTCTACGGTGGCCAGTTTCGCGGCAATAGCCCACGCAACGACGCGAGCATGGAAGACATGTTCATGAACGGCAAAGCCGCGTTCACTTCGGACCGTTTCAACTTCGGCGGGGGCGAATACACCTTCAACGACAAACGTACCCAGGTCGGCCTGTGGTACGCCGAACTGACTGATATCTACCAACAGCAGTACCTCAACCTCACCCACAGCCAGCCGCTGGGCGACTGGACCCTGGGCGCCAACCTCGGGTTCTTCAACGGCAAGGAAGACGGCAGCGCCCTGGCCGGCGACCTCGATAACAAGACCCTGTTCGCCCTGCTCTCGGCCAGATACAACGGCCACACCTTCTACGTTGGCCTGCAAAAACTCAGCGGCGACAGCGCCTGGATGCGCATCAACGGCACCAGCGGCGGCACCCTGGCCAACGACAGCTACAACGCCAGCTACGACAACGCCAAGGAAAAGTCCTGGCAGGTGCGCCACGACTTCAACTTTGTGGTGCTCGGCGTTCCGGGGCTGACCCTGATGAACCGCTATATCAGCGGCAGCAACGTACACACTGGGGCGATCACCGACGGCAAGGAGTGGGGACGTGAGTCGGAGTTGGCCTACACGGTGCAGAGCGGTGCGCTGAAGAACCTCAATGTGAAGTGGCGCAACTCGACCATGCGTCGGGACTTCAGCAATAACGAGTTCGATGAGAACCGGATTTTTATCAGCTATCCGATTTCGTTGCTTTGAATGTGGGAGGGCTTGGTCAGGTTTTTGTAGGAGCGAGCTTGCTCGCGAAAAACGTCAACGATAACGCGTGTTCCTGATTAAACGCGGCGCCCATGGGTTTCTCGCGAGCAAGCTCGCTCCTACAGAGGACCGGACGTTGACAACACCAGGAATCCCTAACACTATTTCCCTATAGTCATACGACAACCTACAACAAAAATCTGGAAGGCCCATGACCACCACCGCCCCCGCTCCCTTCAACCGCCTGTTACTCACCGGTGCCGCTGGCGGCCTGGGCAAAGTCCTGCGTGAACGCATGCGTCCTTATGCCCAGGTGCTGCGCCTTTCGGATATCGCTGAAATGGCCCCCGCCACCGATGCTCGCGAAGAGGTACAAACCTGCGACCTGGCCGACAAACACGCCGTGCACCAGCTGGTAGAGGGCGTCGACGCCATCCTGCACTTTGGCGGCGTGTCGGTGGAGCGCTCGTTCGAAGAGGTGCTCGGCGCGAACATCAGTGGCATTTTCCATATCTACGAAGCCGCCCGCCGCCACGGGGTCAAGCGGGTGATCTTCGCCAGTTCCAACCACGTGATCGGTTTCTACAAGCAGGGCGAACAACTCGACGCCCACTCCCCGCGCCGCCCGGACAGTTACTACGGCCTGTCCAAGTCCTACGGCGAAGACATGGCCAGTTTCTACTTCGACCGTTATGGCATCGAGACCGTGAGCATTCGTATCGGCTCCTCGTTCCCGCAACCGCAGAACCGCCGGATGATGCACACCTGGCTGAGTTTCGACGACCTGACCCAACTGCTCGAACGCGCGCTGTACACGCCCAACGTCGGCCATACCGTGGTGTACGGCATGTCGGCCAACCTCGATACCTGGTGGGACAACCGCTACGCCGCGCACCTGGGCTTTGCGCCCAAGGACAGCTCCGAAGTGTTCCGCGCCCAGGTCGAAGCCCAGCCGCCCGTGGCCGCCGATGACCCGGCCAAGGTCTACCAGGGCGGTGCGTTCTGCGCGGCGGGGCCGTTCGGTGACTGAGTGCCCCGCAACCCAAGGGAATGACTATGCCTGCTGAATTGATTGTCGATGCCCGCAATGCCGTGGGCGAATGCCCGGTGTGGGTAGCGCAAGAAAACGCCCTATATTGGGTGGATATCCCCAACGGTGGCTTGCAACGCTGGAACGCCGCCACCGGTCACCTCGCGGCGTGGAAAGCCCCGCAAATGCTGGCCTGTATTGCGCGCACCGACACAGGCAATTGGGTCGCCGGCATGCAAACCGGCTTCTTCCAACTCACGCCCCACAACGACGGCAGCCTCGACACCACGCCGCTGGCCAGCATCGAGCATTCGCGCAAGGACATGCGTTTGAACGATGGCCGCTGCGATCGCCAGGGCCGTTTCTGGGCCGGCAGCATGGTGCTGGACATGAGTTTGAACGCCGCCGAGGGCGTCCTTTATCGCTATGGGTCCGGGGCCGCGCCCCACGCGCAACTGGACGGGTTCATCACCCTCAACGGCCTGGCTTTCAGCCCCGATGGCCGCACGATGTACGCTTCCGATTCGCACCCGAAGGTGCAAAAGGTCTGGGCGTTCGACTACGACATCGAGACCGGCACACCGTCCAATCGCCGCCTGTTCATTGATATGAACAACTTCCCCGGACGTCCCGACGGTGCAGCCGTGGACGCCGAGGGCGGCTACTGGATCTGCGCCAACGACGCCGGACTGATTCACCGTTTCAGCCCCGACGGCCGCCTGGACCGTTCCCTGAGCGTGCCCGTGAAAAAACCCACCATGTGCGCCTTCGGTGGCAGCCGCCTGGACACTCTGTACGTCACCTCCATCCGTGACGACCCGAGTGAACAGTCGCTGTCCGGCGGCGTGTTCGCCCTCAACCCCGGCGTCCAAGGGCTGCCAGAACCCCACTTCATCGCTTAATCGCTGTGCCTTGAATACAACAATAACAAGACAGGAGTGACTTCCATGGACTTCAAACGCACCTTGCTCGCCGCTGCAATTTTCACCCTCAGCAGCGCCGCCCACGCGCTGGAAATCAAGTTCGCCGACATCCATCCCGCCGGCTACCCCACCGTGGTCGCCGAAGAGAACATGGGCAAGGCCCTGACCAAGGCGAGCAACGGCGAACTGACCTTCAAGTACTTCCCCGGCGGTGTGCTGGGCTCCGAGAAGGAAGTGGTCGAACAGGCCCAGGTCGGCGCCGTGCAGATGACCCGCGTCAGCCTCGGCATCGTCGGCCCGGTGGTGCCGGACGTGAACGTGTTCAACCTGCCGTTCGTGTTCCGCGACCAGGCGCATATGCGCAAGGTCATCGATGGCGAGATCGGCGACGAGATCCTCGCCAAGATCACCGACTCCGAGTTCGGCCTGGTGGCCCTGGCCTGGATGGATGGCGGCACGCGCAACCTCTACACCAAGAAGCCGGTGCGCAAGATCGAAGACCTCAAGGGCATGAAGATCCGCGTGCAAGGCAACCCGATCTTCATCGAAGCCTTCAACGCCATGGGCGCCAACGGCATTGCCATGGACACCGGCGAGATCTTCAGCGCCCTGCAGACCGGGGTCATCGACGGCGCGGAAAACAACCCGCCGACCTTGCTGGAACACAACCATTACCAAAACGCCAAGTACTACACCCTTACCGAACACCTGATTCTGCCTGAACCTATCGTGATGTCGAAAATCACCTGGAACAAGCTCAATCCCGCCCAGCAAGACATGGTCAAGGCCGCAGCCAAAGCCGCCCAGGCCGATGAGCGCGTGCTCTGGGACGCCAAGTCCGCCAGCAGTGAAGAGAAACTCAAGAAGGCCGGCGTGGAGTTCATCACGGTCGACAAAAAGCCCTTCTATGAGGCCACCGCCCAGGTGCGTGCCAAGTACGGTGCGCCGTATGCAGACATGATCAAGCGCATCGACGCGGTTCAATAACCTCCCCTGCCCTGCATAAGGCCCGGCGCGGTCTGCATCGACGCGCCCGGTCACGGTGAACGCCATGAAGACTTTACTGCTGCGCTTCAACGACCGCCTCTACATGACCTGCATCTGGGTCGCCGGCCTTTCGGTCCTGGGAGTCGCCTTGATCATTCCCTGGGGTATCTTCGCCCGCTATGTCCTCGGTACCGGTTCCAGCTGGCCGGAGCCCACCGCCATCCTGCTGATGCTGGTGTTCACCTTTATTGGCGCCGCCGCCAGTTATCGTGCCGGCGCGCATATGTCGGTGGCGATGGTCACTGATCGTTTGCCACCTGCCCAACGCCGTCTCGTCGGCATTCTCTCGCAACTGCTGATGGGCACCATCTGCGTATTCATGACGATTTGGGGCACCAAGCTATGCCTGTCCACCTGGAACCAATTCATGAGCGCCATCCCTACCCTGCGCGTGGGCATCACTTACATGCCGATCCCGATTGGCGGCGTGCTGACCCTGGTGTTCGTGGTCGAAAAGCTGCTGCTCGGTGACCAGAGCAACCGCAAGGTGGTGCGTTTCGATGTGGTTGAAGAAAACGAAGGGGCCGCCTGATATGGACGCATTGATTCTATTGGGCAGCTTTATTGCCTTGATCCTGATCGGCATGCCGGTGGCCTATGCGTTGGGGCTGTCGGCGTTGATTGGCGCGTGGTGGATCGACATCCCGTTCCAGGCCCTGATGATTCAGATTGCCGGTGGGGTGAACAAGTTTTCGCTGATGGCGATTCCGTTCTTCGTGCTGGCCGGGGCGATCATGGCCGAGGGCGGCATGTCGCGGCGCCTGGTGGCCTTTGCTGGAGTGCTGGTGGGCTTTGTGCGCGGTGGGTTGTCACTGGTCAACATCATGGCCTCGACGTTTTTTGGCGCGATTTCCGGTTCATCCGTGGCCGATACCGCCTCGGTCGGCTCGGTGCTGATTCCGGAAATGGAACGACGTGGTTATCCGCGCGAATTCGCCACCGCAGTGACCGTCAGCGGTTCGGTGCAAGCGCTGCTGACGCCGCCCAGCCATAACTCGGTGCTGTACTCCCTGGCGGCCGGCGGCACGGTTTCCATCGCCTCGCTGTTCATGGCCGGCGTGGTGCCGGGCCTGTTGATGAGCGCGTGCCTGATGGTGCTGTGCCTGATCTTCGCAAAAAAGCGCGACTACCCCAAAGGCGAAGTCATCCCCTTGAAGCAGGCGCTGAAGATCGCCGCCGACGCGCTCTGGGGCTTGATGGCCATGGTGATCATCCTGGGCGGCATCCTCTCGGGCATTTTCACCGCTACCGAGTCGGCGGCGATTGCGGTGTTGTGGGCATTCTTCGTGACCATGTTCATCTACCGCGACTACAAATGGCGCGAGCTGCCCAAGCTGATGCATCGCACGGTGCGCACCATTTCCATCGTGATGATCCTGATCGCCTTCGCTGCCAGCTTCGGCTACATCATGACCCTGATGCAGATCCCGGCGAAGATCACCACGCTGTTCCTGACCCTGTCGGACAACCGCTACGTGATCCTGATGTGCATCAACGTCATGCTGTTGTTGCTCGGCACGGTGATGGACATGGCGCCGCTGATTCTGATCCTCACACCCATCCTGATGCCGGTGATCCTGGGCATCGGCGTCGACCCGGTGCACTTTGGCATGATCATGCTGGTGAATCTGGGTATCGGCCTGATTACCCCGCCGGTGGGCGCGGTGCTGTTCGTTGGTGCGGCGGTGGGCAAGACCAGTATCGAGAAAACCGTGAAGGCACTGCTGCCGTTTTATGCGGTGTTGTTCTTGGTGCTGATGGCGGTGACCTATATCCCGGCGTTGTCGCTGTGGTTGCCCCATTTGGTGCTGTAAACCTCCTTCAGAAACAAAGACGAACCAATGTGGGAGCTGGCTTGCCGGCGATAGCGGTGTATCAGTCACGGATGCATTGACTGACAGGTCGCTATCGCAGGCAAGCCAGCTCCCACAGTTGAATCCTCAGTGTTTGTTTTGACTTCATGAGGCAGGTCAATCGTGATTGAGCTAACTGATCAATTCACCCAACTGGTGCTCGCCCCGCCATCGGCGCCAGCCTCTGTTGCGGCACAGCAATGAGCAGACCATCAATTCCCGAAGCCTGGGATTTGCGGCAACTCAAAGGATTGCCAGAGGGGCTGGTGGGTAACGGCTTCTGCTGTACTGCCCGCCGGGGTTGGAGTTTTTCTGCATCGAACCGGTGAGTCATCCGGTGAATGCCCATCACCTGCCGGGCAAGCCTGGCCTTGAGCTGCTGGAGCAAGGCCAAATTCCACCTGAAATACAGGGTGGGAGCCGGCTTGCCTGAACTGTAGGAGCGAGCTTGCTCGCGAAAAACTCACAGGCGCCGCGTTCATTCAGGAAACACGCGTTATCGTTGACGTTTTTCGCGAGCACGCTCGCGTCTACAGTCAGGGTGGGCTGTTTTTCAGGCGCCCCGCCGTGTCGATACTCACCACCACCGACAACCCCGGCCGCAAGCGCTCACTCTCGGCCTGGTCCGGGTCCACGGTGATGCGCACGGGTACCCGCTGGGCGATCTTGACGAAGTTGCCGGTGGCGTTGTCCGCCTGCAACAGGCTGAACTCGGAACCGGTCGCCGGGGAAATATGCTGAACCGTGCCATGGAATTTGCGGTGGTTCAGCGCATCCACGGTGAACGTCACCGGCTGGCCGACCTGCACATTGTCCATCTGGGTTTCTTTCATATTGGCAATCACCCACAACTGCTTGGGCACCAGGGCCATCAGTTGCGCGCCGGAATTGACATAAGCGCCCAGGCGCACGCCGATCTGCCCGAGCTGGCCATCCCGTGGCGCCGTGATGCGGGTATTGGACAGGTCGATGCGCGCCAGCTCCACCGCCGCCTCGGCGCTCGCGACAGCTGCCTCCAGGGAGCCGCGGTTGACGATCACCGTCTGCAAATCCTGGCGGGCAATTTCCAGGCTGGCCTGGGCCTGGGCCACGGCAGCGATGGTCTGCGCGTTGGCGGCACGGGTCACGTCCAGTTCGCGTTTGGACACCGAACCATCGCTGATCAGTTCTTCATTGCGGCGCAAATCCGCAGTGCTCTTGCGCGCCTGGGCCTGGCTGTCGACCAGCGCGGCCTGGCGCAGCTTGATAGTCGCTTCGGCGCTGTTGCGCTGCTGCACCACATTGGCCAACGAGGCCTTCTGCACCGCCAGTTGCGCCAGGGCCTGGTCGAGGCGCTGCTTGTAGATACGGTCGTCCAGGCGCACCAGCAGGTCGCCGGTCTTGACGTACTGGAAGTCCTGCACCGGCACTTCGAACACATAGCCGCTGAGCTGCGGGCCGATAATCGTCACCTGCCCACGCACCAGGGCGTTTTCGGTGGTTTCCACCGCGCTGCTGAACGGCGGCAGTTGCCAGGCGTACAGCACGATCAGCACACCGATGATGGCGATGGCGGCAAAGCCCAGGGACGAGATGATCCGCACGCGCAAGGGCCGCAATTGGGTGGGCACCGCGCCCGGTGGCGTGCTGCCTTCCGGCGTGGCGGCAATGGCGGTCGTGGTGGTGGTTGAAGGTTCAGTCATGAAGTCGCGCCGCTGGGTTGAACAGGAGGAGTTGCCTTGGTAGTGCTCATCAGCCACAGGCTGCGGGTGAAGATCCACAGCATGGTCAGGATCGCGATAATCGCGATCAGCATGAAGACATCGTTATAAGCCATGACGTTCGCCTCACGGGTGGCCGCCGTAGCCAGGCTGCGGATGCCCATGAGGTTGCGCAGTTCCGGGTCGGCGACGATCTTGCCATAAGCCGCCCCACCACTCTGCACCCGCGCCGCCACAAGCGGATCGATCAGGGTCAGGTGCTCGACGATCATGCTCGAATGATACTTCTCGCGCACGATCTGAAAGGTGCCCAGCAACGCCGCGCCGATCAGGCCGCCGAGGTTCTGGCAGATCCCGAACATCACCGAGAAGCTCACCAGGTTGCGCGGGTTGGTCAGTACGTTTTTGGTGCCCAGCACCATGGTCGGCCCGAGGAAGAATGTGCCGCCAAAGCCTAGCAGGAACTGGCTGATATAGAGGTTCTGCGGGCGGGTCAGGTTGCTGGAAAAACTGTCCATCACGGAACCGGTCGCCATCAGCGCCAGGGAGATGATCAGCGGCATCAGCAAGTGCGCCGGGTTGATCGTCAACGCGCTGACCACCAGCCCGGCAATCGCCCCGGCCAGCATCACCACGTACAGGGTGTGCATCTGCTGGTAGCTCATGTTCAACATCTGCATGAACCCCACCGCACCAGTGGACTGCTCGGACAGCACCATGCGAATCAGCACCACCGCCAACGCCAGGCGAATCATCACGCCGCTGCCCAGCCAGCGCGTCATCAGCATCGGGTTGCTGCGGTTATGCTCGATGGCCAGCCCCGCCATGATCAGCACCAGGGAGCAGGCCGAGGCTACGCCGATCCACGGCGCTTCCAGCCACCAGTCGATGCGCCCCAGGGACAGCACCGCACAGAGCAAGGCTACGCCGCTGGCAAGGATGGCAAAGGTGAGAAAATCGAGTTTTTCAAAGGTTTTGAAGCGATCGCCCGGCGGCAGCTTGAGCAGGAACACGCAGCCCAGGCAAATCAGTGCCAGGCCCAGTTCGAACAGGTACAACCCGCGCCATTCGGCGATTTGCAGCAAGTCTTCGGAAAACAGCCGCGCCAGGGGCAGCGCCAATTGCGCGGTGCCCAGCCCCAGCACCAGGGCTTTCAAGCGCCACTTGGCCGGGAACGCCTGGATCATGTAGTACAAACCCAACGAGCTCAGCGCCGCGCCGACCATGCCGTGAGCCGCCCTCACCGCAATGGCCGAGTTGAGGTCGTTGACAAACAAGTGGCCGAAAGTCACCAGCGCATACAACACCAGGAACACTTCGGTAAACGCACGCAGGCCGAACTGCTGACGAAACTTCACCAGCAGCAGGTTCATGCACACATTGGTCATGACATACGCGGCGGGCAGCCAGGCCATTTCCGCGGTGGTCGCGCCCAGGGCGCCTTGCAGGTATTGCAGGTTGGCGATAACCAGGGCATTGCCCAGGCCACCGGTGATTGCTACCAGCACGCCCACCAGCGCAAACAGCCAGCGTTTGTGGGTGGGGTGCAGCGGCGTCGACGGCGAGCCGGGCAGGCTCGGCCGCTCGTGGGGCTGCCAGGGGTGGGGGGTGTATTTATCCATTCGGTGACCTTGGTGAGCCGACGTGCAAGGTCGGTGAATCCGCTACTCAAGCCGTAGTAAACCCGAGCAGCGTTTATCTTGCCATGCCAAGGGCGCAATTGCTCCTCAGACGGGCACCGCGCCCTTGAGCTCAGCTATCAAGATCTGGTTTGATCGCTATATCAGGCACCGGCGCATAGAACGGCCCATAGTCCAGCAGCAATTCATCACCTTTCTTGATGTCCTTGAGCGCCACATAGAACGTCAGGTTTTTCCCGACCGCGACGGAGACCACATTGTTTGACTTCCACACCGACCCATTGCCCAGTTGCGAGGTATTGATCAGGCTCAGAGTGTTTCCCGTGTGCAGCCCACTCACGGTACGCACGCCCGAACGGGTACCGAACAGGTAAGTCAATACAGCCCGCGAACCTTGCTTGCGTTGCTCCTCGAACAACGACGCCTCGTTTGGGTGATATTTGCCTGCATACGGGCCAAGCACTTCATATTGGGGAATATCGCGCCGCGCCCACACCGACGCGCCGCGAGTCGGTCCACCATCGTCCAGCGGTGTGACCACTTCCAAGGCTTCATCAAACCGGGACTGGTGCTGGCCTTCGGTGCGCAGCCAGTCTTTGATCGACGCTTTGATTTGGGCTGAGACACGCGCTTTTGTCGGGCTATCAAGCCCGTCAAGTACGCCATTCCAGTAGGCGATGCGGATGTCCTCGATGGGGCCTTCAAGTGATTGGGTCAAGCTGACCCTGGGGTTCGCCGGGTCCTGCAGAATCGGCAGTGTGTTATCGATCTGATGGCGAGGTAAGGTCGGGAAGTCGCTGGCTTCTCCCTTGATAACGACGGGCGAGACGGCCGAAGATGGCCCAGGTGTCTGTGCATCTGGGGAGCGGGGCGTCGACAGGTCCAGAGCTTCCTCTTGCGGTGGATCAACGGAGTCGGAAGCGGGCCGCTTTCGAGTCGGGACCGCGGTAGTGCCCGTACTCGTGCCCGTGGATGGAATGGCGGGTTGAACACGACCGACACGTCGCACCGAATCCTGGGTAAGGGTCCCATCGACTCGAACGGTCCAAGACCATTCTAACGGACTGAGATTGTGTTGAGCCCTAAAAGCCGCTGGTGTGACTTTATTGCCTGGCTGCTGGGCAAGCTGGCTCCATTGCAGTAAATGCATGTCGGTAATTTTGGTATAGATACCGCCGGCCGCCGTGAAAAATAGCGCCTCAGCGGCGGGCCCCCTACTTCCATCTTGCCGTGCGTGGATTCGAAAACTACCTAAATCAAGATTGTACCGACCGGCGAACCCCTGCAGGGTGACCATGTCGCGTACCTGCTGTGTCATCCCTTGCCATTCAAGGAGGTGAGCGGTTGTGATCGGAATCGTCGGTGTCCCCTTAGGTCGATCATGTACGATCTTGCCCGCAACGCTCAAACCACCGCTGCCATCCAGGTAATACTCGAAGGTCGGGGGGTGAAGTTTATGTTGCCTGGCGAAACCTTTGACAGTGATCCTTTGCTGCTCTTGAAGGGGCAGCGCTGTCCATGCCCGGAGATGATCGGCGTCTATGATCACCCCGCCCTTGCTCCCCAGGCGCTGCCACTGATCCCCCTGTACATGCTGGACCAGCAATTCGGTTTGCCGGTTGTTGTGATACACCCGCGCCTGCACAACACCATCCTCCGTACGGGAAACCTGCCGGACCTCGTACACCGCTGTTTCACCGCTGCTGTCGGTATGGCGTATGTGCGACAAGTGCCCATCGGCCGCCACGTACACACCCTGACTGTTGCGTGACAGCCCCGCAATGTTGGTGTCTGGCACTTTGAAGTGCCCGAACAGCTCATGGCTCAGCTCACTCAGCTCATCAATGTGTGCTGTGTCCACCTCACCGGCGACGGCCCGGGTCGCGATCCTGAACTCTTCGAGCGGGCTGCCATAAGGTCGCATCGTGTCGGCATCAAACGCATACCAATGGCCGTTCTTGAGCACGGCGGCGCCTTCCACCGTCTGCTCGGCCACCTTCAACACCCCTGTTGCCGCCGCGTCATACTGCCTGCTGGTCGCCTTCAACACGTCGTAGCTGCCGTTGGCGCCCCTGAGTTTGTTGACGGCTTTGGCGCCTTTGGAGAGCAGATAAAGGCCGCCATTGCCCGCAAGCTTGACCAGATCACCGACGCCACCCACAGGGTTGAGCACCTCAATGGTTGCCACGCCGATGACCTTGGCCGCTTTCAATGCCCTGGCCCCTGCGGAAAGCGCAGAACGGCCGACCTTGAGCAATTTGCCGGAGGTAGCGGTGCCGGCGGTAAGAAAGCCGAACACATCCAGTAAGAGATCGAAAGTCCCGTCGCCGTACTTGCCATTTTGAAAATTGACAATGGCGGACCTGAGCGGGATCAGGTTTAACAAAAACTCGCTCAACTGCGCGTTGGCCTTGTCCAAGGCGGTCTGCCCGCGGGCTTGCTGTTTGATCGCAGGGTCGTCGAGATCCAGGTGTTGAACAAAGGCCGTGGCAATCCCATGGGATCGAGTGCTGGTAAAGCTATCCCAGAGTGAGTGATTCAGCGGGCGCTCACGACCGAGATCAGCGGCTTGATAACGAGGTGTGAACGCTTTAGTGGTAAAAACTTTGTTGGCCACCTCAGAACGCTTAATCCTCGCGTCGTACAGGCCCGCCCTTTCAATCGTGCCTTTATTGAAGTCGATTACATAGGCTTGGGACTTGCCAAGCAGCTCAGTTTTGACCAGCAGTCCCGGTCTGTTTTGATCATACGTATTATTAAAATGACCATCCATGACGTATGAGCATTCTTGGAAAAAGCTGATTTTTCCAAACTCGAAGTGCTTGCGATCCTCCAAGGGTAGTTGCGAGATCATGTGCCTGACCGTTGTATTGACGGCGGCCTTTTTTTCCTCGATGGCCAGGTTGAACTGCTTCTCGAATTCAGCCGGCACACCAAACTGCGGGTTGGCGTTCAACGTCGTCAGCACCCTGCGCAGGTCATTGGCCTTGAGTGAACTGCTGGGCTCATGTGCCTTGAAGGGTCTGGATTCGAGCCAGTCGTTCATGGCGACATCCAATAGCGAATGTACCCCCCCTTCAATCACCACGTAGTGCTGATCAACAGCGAACACTTTCTCTTCGAAAAATGCGCCAAGGTCGCCAAATCGTTCCTTGAGCTTGGCCAGTGCGATCTCTTTTCGCGTGGGCAATGCTATGTCCAGTGCCTGGGAGGCAGTGAGCCGAGTATCCAACTGCGCGTTGAATGCGGTTTTTACCGATTCAAGTTGTGCAGGGAGATAGTCGCCATCATTTTTCTTTGCAAGCACGCCACTCGCGATTGCCCAATCCAGCAAAGCGGCCGTTTGTGCCGTTTGGGTAACCGCTGGGTCAACCCGCCGCGCCTCTTCGGCCCCGCTCATGACCTGGGCAAACGTCATGCCGGGGACTTTGCCCGGCGTCTGCGCCTCGATCGTCATTGCCGCAATCGTCAGGCTGGCCCATGCCAGGCTACCGATCTTCACATTCGGGGGAATGTCTTTAATCAGAAACTGTGGAGTCGACTTGGCCAGTAACAGGTAAGCACCAACTTTTGCCAGCGCGACGCTGGTTTTGCCAGTGCTGCTTAAGTGTTCAGCCAGGCCATCCACGACTGCAGCGGGGTGGTGGCCCCAGTATTTGTCACTGGCCAGATCGAAGCCGGCTATTGTGTGGCGATCAGGCGCGGTGATCGATTCAGGGTCCATCTGCAACGCGATGCCTGCCAGCAGGTAATCGGTCACGCTGCTTTCGCTATCAATGCCTTGCATTCTTTGTTGCAGCGCTTTGCCCATCAGTTGTCCCTGCGGGGAACGGACCAGCGCCTCGAGCATCTTGGCAGGGTCGTTCTGCACCGATGCCGGAAGGGGTTGGCGATAACGCAGGAACTCCAGCACACCGCCCTTGGTTTGCATCACCAACGGCTGATCGCCCAGATGGTGGGCGTGACTCATCGTGATAAGACGCAAGCGCCGTTGTTCGTCTGCGTTCAAGGGCATCGGCCAGGATAACGCCCCTCCCAGATTACCCAGCGGGGGAACCGGACTGCTGGGTAACGGCACATCTTGGCTGGGGCGCTGGGGCGTCATCGCGGTGTCGACGGTGTCGGTCGCAGGCGCTGACTGATTTTCAACGGTAGGCAGTGGATGCGAAGAATGCGTGCGTGCGGCGGCAATGCTTGTCATAAAAAGCAACCTGTCCATGGTCAAAGAATCATCCCGGCAAAAGCGCGTGTCAGCGCTTGCGGCCGTTCACTGAGTGTCAAAGCTCAATAGGGAGGTTCCTGCCCAAGTACGACATTTCGTGACAGTACGCGGCTCGCCCCGTGCATCATTGCTTGCTGATGTTGAAGCCCTGCTGACTAGGCAAAAAGCCCTTCTTCACTGGCAATGGGCGACAATCGCACTGATCGCCGGCACAGGGTCAGAGCAACGCCCTCAATAGCATTCCAATCGCTACCAACACACACAGGCTGGCAAAACCCACCTGCAAAGTGCGCGCCCGGATTACCGTACACAACCGCCTGCCCGCCAACATGCCGACGATGCTCGCGCCAATAAACATCCAGCCCATCGGTTCGATGCTGACCCCGGCATGAAACGCGCCGGCGACGCCAATCAGCGAAATCAAGCTGATCACCATCAACGACGTGGCGACGATCCCACGCATCTGCACATCGGTCAGTTGCTTGAATGCCGGTACGATCAGGAAACCGCCGCCCACGCCGAGCAGCCCCGACACCGCGCCAGTCACTGCACCCAGCGCGGCCAGGGTGGCCGTGCATTTGGTGGTCCAGGCCAGGCGTCCGGTCTGCTGGTTGAGCATGCAATTCTTCTGGCCCCACGACGCGGTGCCGTGATCACTCGGCCCGGCCTCGACCTTTTCGCGCTGCAACATGCGCCAGGCCACCAGCATCATCAATGCACTGAACAACCCCATCAGCAGGTGTTCCGGCAACTGGTGAGCGACAAACACCCCCAACGGCGAAAACAGCGCACCGAGCAAGGCAATCAATATTGCGGCGCGATAACGCACCAGGCCATGACGCAAGCCATCGATGGCCCCCACCGCCGCCGCCGCGCCCACCGCGAGCAACGACACCGGCGCGGCCTGGGTCATGGTCAACCCCAGCCCCAGCACCAACGCCGGCACCCCGAGGATGCCGCCGCCCGCGCCGGTCAGTCCCATGACCAGGCCCATCAATACACCCAACACACTGGCCAGCAGCATTCAGTCCACCTTGCTCAGACGGGTCAGCCACTCGCGGCCCTTGAGCATGCCATTCCAGTAGAACCACGGCAGCAATGTCGCCTTGAGGAACCACATCGAACGGCGCGCCCGAGTCGGGTCCAGGGGAAAGGTCGGCAACAGCTTGCCGCCGTAGCCGAACTCGGCCAGTACCACCTTGCCCTTCTCCACCGTCAGCGGGCAGGAGCCGTAGCCGTCGTATTTGAGCGGCAATGGCGCCTGTTTGCGCAGGGCCAGCAGGTTCTCGGCCACCACCACGATCTGCTTGCGCACTGCCGCCGCGGTCTTGGCGTTGGTGGTGCCGCACACATCGCCCAGGCCGAAGATATGCGGGTAGCGCAGGTGTTGCAGACTGTGGGGGTTCACTTCGCACCAGCCGGCGGCGTCGGCCAGCAGGCTTTCGCGGATAAAATCGGGGGCGACCTGCGGCGGTACGACGTGGAGCATATCGAAGGTTTTCTCTTCGACCGTCGCGTTGCCTTCGGCGTCTTTGACTTCAAACCAGGCTTTGCGCGCCGGGCCGTCGACTCTCACCAGGTTGGAATTGAACGCCAGGCGAGCGTTGTATTTTTCGACGTACTTCATCAGCGGCGGCACAAACGTTGGCACGCCAAACAGCGCAGCGCCAGCCAGGTTGAATTCGACGTCGATGTGTTTGAGGTCGCCCTGCTTGAGCCAGTGGTCGCAGGACAGGTACATGGCTTTTTGCGGCGCGCCGGCGCACTTGATCGGCATGGCCGGCTGGGTGAACAACGCTTTGCCGCCCTTGAGCTGCTGCACCAACTGCCAGGTGTAGGCGGCGTGCTCATAGCTGTAGTTGGAGGTGACACCGTGTTGGCCGAGGGTGTCTTGCAGGCCTTCGATTTTTTCCCAGGCCAGGCGCAGGCCGGGGCAGACGATGAGGTTCTTCCAGGTGACGCGCTGGCCGCTGTCGAGCACCAGGGTGTTTTCATCGGGCAGCAGTTCGCTAACGGCGGCCTGTACCCAACTGACGCCATTGGGCAGCACATCGGCCAGGGGGCGGCGGGTCTTTTGCAGGTCGTAGGCACCGCCGCCGACCAGGGTCCAGGCTGGTTGGTAGCTGTGATAGTCGTTGGGTTCGATCAGGATGATGTTCAACTGCGGGTCGCGCTTGAGGAGGCTGGCCAGCAGGCCGATGCCTGCCGAGCCGCCGCCGATGACTACAATATCGCCACTGATGGTGGGTCCCCAGTGTTGTTCGGTCATTGTCTACTGCCTTTTTGAGTCAATGCACACAAGGGTCGCTGCCGGATGGCGTCACGCCCAGCTTTTTATGACCGCGCCGCAATACAGGCCGGACAGGGTCTTCATCACTTGAATCACTTCATGGCTGGCCAGCCCGTAGAAAATGTATTTGCCTTCCCGACGGGTGGCGACCAACCCTTCATCGCGCAAGATGCCCAACTGTTGTGACAGGGTGGGCTGGCGTACGCCCGTCAGGGCCTCCAGCTCGCCGACGTTGCGCTCGCCCTGGGTCAACTGGCACAGGATCAACAAGCGGTCTTCATTGGCCAGGGCCTTGAGCAAGGCACAGGCCTTGGACGCCGACGCACGCAACTGGGCGACCTCGCCCTCACTCAACGTAGATTCCATTTGCCTCGGGTCCTTTATGTCACTTAAGCTCAAAACATTATGTGTAAACGTAAACTGATTGTAACCACTTTTTTCTTCAACAGTTTTTCCTAACAGAGGCGGCCGCCATGCCAGCGTTGATTCAAGCCTTTCTGGATGACGCATCGTCGACCTACACCTATATCGTCTATGAAGCCGATGGCGGCCCCTGCGCCATTGTCGACTCAGTGCTCAACTACGACCCGGCGTCGAGGCGCACCGATACCGCCCAGGCCGACAAGGTCATTGCCTTTGTGCGCGGGCATGGCTTGCAGGTGCAGTGGCTGCTGGAAACCCACGCTCATGCCGATCATCTGTCCGCCGCGCCCTACCTGCGTCGCACCTTGGGCGGCAAGATCGCGATAGGCGAATCCATTAGCAAGGTGCAGGGTGTGTTCAAAAACCTGTTCAACCTGGAGCCGGAATTTCGCGTGGACGGCTCGCAATTCGATCACCTGTTTGCACCGGATGAAATCTTTCATATCGGCAACTTGAAGGCCCAGGCCCTGCATGTGCCGGGGCACACCCCGGCGGACATGGCTTACCTGATCGACGGCCGGTTGATCCTGGTGGGCGACACGCTGTTCATGCCCGACGTCGGCACCGCCCGTTGCGATTTTCCCGGCGGCGATGCGCGGCAGTTGTACGCATCGATGCGCAAGCTGTTGGCGTTCCCTTCGGACACCAAGTTGTACGTGTGTCATGACTACCCGCCCGAGGGTCGAGAGGCGAAGTGCCAAACGACCGTAGCGGAACAAAGAGCGGGGAATATTCATGTGCATGATGGCGTGGATGAAGCGGCGTTTGTACAGATGCGCACCACTCGCGATGCAGGGTTGGGGATGCCGACCTTATTGCTGCCAGCGATCCAGGTAAATGTGCGGGCGGGCAACCTGCCGCCGGCGGAAGAAAACGGCGTGACCTACCTGAAGATCCCCCTCAACCAACTCTAGAAACACCGATCCCCTGTGGGAGCTGGCCTGCGATAGCGGTGGGTCAGTTGACCTATTTGCCCGATATACAGCTCAATAACGACCAACAGTAACCACGATGCGAAGCGAGTCGCTCTTGATCTGCTTTTGATTTTGATCTAAGGCGCCCCGTTAAACCACGCTGGCCGGAATTCGACAGGGATTTGGGGGGTAAACCGGCAGGGATGCCGGTTTAGCCGCCCCGCGCCATGGATGGCGCGTGGCGGCGGCCCCCCAAATCACTGGCGGATTACGGGCACACCGAGCCTAGGCGAGGTGCCGAGTGGTGGGGCAAGGGCGTTTTGGTTACTTTTGGGTCCTTCCAAAAGTGACCCGCTGTAAAAGCCATCCCTTTCAAGGTCTTAGGTAAAATCCTCTGAAACTTCAGTCAGGGATACCCGAAAGATGTGGGCCGATGTACTTGCTCGATTTGAGAAAAAAG
>NZ_NKRF01000021.1:0-69938 GCF_003408955.1 Pseudomonas sp. GL93 | reverse complement strand
AAGAGAGAGACGCTGAGGGCCGCCCGCGTCCCGTGCGGGGCGGTGCGTGGGGCCGGCGTGGTGTTTTTTCTCCAAGCGCGGGCACGCGCCTGTTTTGTCGCGGTGCCGTTTTTTTACCGCCGTGAGCCACGCGCCACGGCCTCTTTGGCAGCACGGGCGGGGGGGGGGGGGCGACCCCCGCCGATCCATGAGTACACGCGGATCTTGTCACGCACCTGGCCGCCCAGCAGATCGCTGACCGACACACCGAGAGCCTTGCCCTTGATGTCCCACAACGCCTGGTCGATACCGGCGAGGGCGCTCATGTGCACCGCGCCGCCTCGGTAGAAGCCGCCGCGATAGAGCACGGTCCAGATATCTTCGATATTGCGTGGGTCTTTGCCGATCAGGTAGTCGGACAGTTCTTCGACGGCGGCGGCCACCGTGTGAGCGCGGCCCTCGACCACAGGCTCACCCCAGCCGGTCACACCCTGGTCGGTTTCGACCTTGAGGAAGCACCAGCGCGGCGGAACGATAAAGGTCGTCAGTTTGGTGATTTTCATCTCTTGTCTCTCTTATAGATGCAGCGCCTGTGGGCGCGGAATATGTTCTCAGCTCAGGGCTTTCCAGGCGGCGACATAAGCCTGGGCACGGCTCGCAACCTGATCCACTGTCATGCCCGGCTTGAACAGCCCGGAACCCAACCCGAAGCCCTTGGCGCCGGCGTCGGTAAACACCTGCATGTTGTCCGGGGTGATGCCGCCCACCGGCAGCAGCAACGTGCCCGCCGGCAATACCGCCAGCCACGCCTTGATCACTGAAGGGCCCATCTGCTCGGCCGGGAACAGCTTCAACACATCGGCGCCTTCGGCCAGTGCGGCAAAGGCTTCGGTAGGCGTGGCTACCCCAGGCGACAAGTACAGGCCCGCCGCTTTGGCGGCACGCAGCACCTTGGCATCGCTGTGGGGCATGACGATCACCTGGCCTCCGGCCGCCTTGACCTGGTCGACCTGCTCGGGCGTCAACACCGTGCCGGCACCGATCAGGCAATCGGCGGGCAAGCTGTCGCGCAGGGTGCGAATGCTGGTGTAAGGGTCTGGCGAGTTGAGCGGCACTTCGATCACGCGAAAACCCGCGTCGTACAGCACCTGGCCGACCGCCTGGGCTTCGTCGGGGCGTAGGCCGCGCAGGATGGCGATCAAACCGTTTTGTGCGAGTGCTTGCTTGAGCATGTCAGGCCTCCAGTACAGGTCGAATGAGCCCGGCGGCTTGCGCCAGTTGCCACAGGCCACGCTCGGTGGCTTCTTGCGCCAGGCTGACGTGGACAAAGCCGCAAAGGGCGAGGGCGCGTTGATAGCGGGCGCAAAGTGCAGCAGCGCCGACCAGAATGATCGGCTGATGTTTGGCCGAATCTGGCAAGCCGGCGAGTTCATGGCCGATGAGCAGGCCAGACAGGTAATCGGGTTGCTGGTCGGGCGCCAGCTGCGCGGTGAGCCCAAGGGTACGGGCACTGAACAGGGTCGAGAGCACGCCACGCTGGCCATCGTTGGACAGCGCCACGCGCACGCCTTGATCAAACGCCTCGGCCTGGAAGTGCTCGCTCGCCTGTTGGGTGCGCCCCAGGATGCTGTGCTTGCTCAACACCGCAAACACTTCGCCAGTCATGAAAGTATCGAAATGGGTAATGCGGCCTTCCACCACCTCGACCCACTTGGAATGGCTGCCAGGCAGGCCAATCAACACCTGGGGCCCAAGCCCTTGCAGTACACCGAGCACTTGGGTTTCTTCGCCGCGCATGACATTGGGCAGACCCACTTGCTCGATCACCCCCGGCACGATATGCACCTGCACCCCGCGCAGGGTGCGTATGCCATGCAACGCCTGGCCGAGGCTGGCGACATCCACGGGCGTGCTGCGATAGGCCGCCTCGCTCCAACCCTGTGCGCTGCCGACCATGCCGCAAGCGATCACCGGTAGCCCGGGCTGGGCATCAAGCCAATCGCCACAGGCGCTATCGAACGCCAGTTCAAAGCCGTCAGTGCACAGCACACCGGCTATTTCCCGGCGCTCTGTGGGCAAATGCATGATGCCCCAGGCTTGCGAGCGCTGTTCCAGCACAACGCCCGCGGGGCCGAGTTTGTAAGCACGAAGGGAGCTGGTCCCCCAATCGAGCGCGATCAATTGCGCCTGCATCGCTTCACCTGAAATGAGTGGGTGCTGAAAAAAGCAGATGGGCGAATATAAACCTAGGGCGCGGAATATCTCAATATATAAATATCAATCCCATATAGTGAGACAGGACAAGATAAATCCTACAACCCTTCCTGTTTTTACTTAGGGAAAGACGCGGGGTTATCGGGTAGGAAAGGCTAAAAAATAGACAGGTCCAGTTCGCGCATCGCGCCCATCCAGATGGCGTAATCGGTGTGATCCTTGAGGTCATCACCGGTTTCAGGGTGCAGGAACACCACCAGACCATTGCGGTGCAGCGCCAGCCACGGTAACACCACGCCGATATATTCCGGCTCGAACGCCAGCTGGCAACTCCAGTCCGGGTGCGGGCCTACGGGCCGCTCATGCACGCGGCCCATGCGCAGCGGGAACAACTTGGCGGCGTCTTCACAGAGCGTGCGCGCCTGCTCGATCGTGCTGGCGTCGAAGTAGATATGGGCGTGGTAGCCCTTGATACGTTGCATGACAGACTCCGGTTCCACTGTGTGCCGATCCTAGACCGCTATCGACGGCAGGGCCAGCCCGGTCAACGACTGCGCACTGCTGGCCTGTTCCGCCACCAGCCACTCGACAAAGCGGTCCACCAACTGCTCGCGGCGTTTGCGCTGGGGCTGCACCACGTAATAGCCCAAGCGCGAGGTCACCGTGGGGCTGATCGGTCGACACAGCCAATTCTGCTCCAGCAGGTTATCCACCAGGTGGCGCCAGCCGATGGCGACGCCCTGGCCGGCAATCGCGGCCTGGATCAGCAAGGTGTAGTTGTCGAAGCGCAATTGCCCAGGAGTCGGCGCAGCCGCGATACCCAATTCCCGGAACACGCCGTTCCAGTCGAACCACCGGCTGTTGTTTTCCTGGCGCAGGTGCAGCAACGGGCAGTCTTGCAAGGTGTGCACCGTCAGGGGCGCGGTTTGTTCCTTAAGCCACTGCGGGCTGCACACCGGGAACACCTCCTCATTGAACAACCACAGGCTCTCGCCCTGCTTGAAACGGCCATCGCCGAACAGCACCGCCACATCAATATCGCTGCGCAGGGTGGCGTGGTTGCGCTCACTGGTCACCAGACTGACATCCACCTGCGGGTTGGCTTGGTGGAAGCGATGCAGGCGCGGCATCAGCCAATAAGCAGCGAAGGCAAAGTCGGTGGCAACTTGCAGCACCTCATGCTGGCCTTGTTGAGTGATGACACCAAGTCCCTGGTTGATATTCTGCAGGCCGCCTTGCACATGCTCGAACAGCAGGGCGCCGGCGTCGGTCAGTTCGATGCCGCGATAAATGCGGTCAAACAGGCGGATCGCCAGTTGCTCTTCAAGGCGTTTGATTTGCTGGCTGACCGCCGGTTGGGTTGTCCCCAGCTCCATCGCGGCCGCGGTGAAACTGCGATGGCGCGCCGCCGCCTCAAAGGCGCGCAGCAAATCGAGAGAGAGGTGACCCAGCGCTTCATACATAAGCTCAACTTATCCTAGTCATTGCTGCGCATGGGCTTTACCCCATATTTTATGGACCGCATGCTCATTGGCATAAACACTGCCTATGGAATGCCGAGAAACCATGAAGCGCAAGAACATTCTTTTCATCATGGCCGATCAGATGGCCGCGCCGATGCTGCCGTTCTACGGGCCTTCCCCAATCAAGCTGCCCAACCTCAGCCGCCTGGCGGCACAAGGCGTGGTGTTCGACGCCGCCTATTGCAACAGCCCGTTGTGCGCACCGTCGCGCTTCACCTTGGTGAGTGGCCAGTTGCCGAGCAAGATCGGCGCCTACGACAATGCCGCCGATTTCCCCGCCGATGTGCCGACCTATGCGCACTACTTGCGCCGCCTCGGCTACCGCACCGCGCTGTCGGGCAAGATGCACTTCTGTGGCCCCGACCAGTTGCACGGCTATGAGGAACGCCTGACCAGCGACATCTATCCCGCCGACTACGGCTGGGCGGTGAACTGGGATGAGCCAGACGTACGTCCTACCTGGTATCACAACATGTCCTCGGTGCTGCAAGCCGGCCCGTGCGTGCGCACCAACCAGCTGGATTTCGACGAAGAGGTGGTGTTCAAGGCCCAGCAATACCTGTTCGACCACATCCGCGAGCCGGGCGACCAGCCGTTCTGCCTGACCGTGTCGATGACCCATCCTCATGATCCTTACACCATTCCCAAGCCGTTCTGGGACCTGTACGCCGACACCGAGATCCCAATGCCCGCGACGCCGCCCCAGGCCGACCTTGACCCGCATTCCCAGCGGCTGCTCAAGGTCTATGACTTGTGGGACAAACCGCTGCCGGTGGATAAGATCCGCGACGCCCGCCGCGCCTACTTCGGTGCCTGCAGCTACATCGACAGCAACGTCGGCAAGCTGCTGCAGACCCTGGAAGACATCGGCCTGGCCGACGACACCCTGATCATTTTCTCTGGCGACCACGGCGACATGCTTGGCGAGCGCGGCCTCTGGTACAAAATGCACTGGTTTGAAATGGCCGCCCGCGTGCCGCTGCTGGTCAGTGCGCCGGGGCAGTTCGCCGCTGGCCGCGTCACCCAGGCCGTGTCGACCGCCGACTTGTTGCCGACCCTGGTGGAATTGGCCGGCGGCGAACTGGACCCGCACTTGCCGCTGGACGGCCGCTCACTGGTCCCGCACTTGCAGGGGCAGGGCGGGCATGACGAAGTGTTTGGCGAATACATGGCCGAAGGCACCGTCAGCCCCTTGATGATGATTCGCCGGGGCGCCTACAAATTCATCTACAGCGAGGAGGATCCTTGCCTATTGTTCGATGTGCACAACGACCCGAGCGAGCAGGAAAACCTCAGCCAGTCAGCTGAACATCGGCCGTTGTTCGAGGCGTTCTTGCGTGAAGCACGGGCTAAATGGGACATCCCGGCGATCCATCAACAGGTGCTCGCCAGCCAACGCCGTCGCCGCCTGGTGTTTGAAGCGCTGACCCAAGGCAAGCTCAAGAGCTGGGATCACCAGCCACTGGTAGACGCCAGTCAGCAGTACATGCGCAACCATATCGACCTTGATGACCTGGAGCGCAAGGCACGTTTTCCACAACCCTGCCAAAACCAATAAGTAGACAGAGGGAAGGCCATGCAAAAGTTGACCGTGGTACTGAGTTTGGTGATGCTCAGCAGCGCCCAGGTGTACGCAGACACTCGCTGCGAAACGGTAAAGATGGCCGATCCAGGCTGGAGCGATATTGCCGCCACCAACGCTATCACCAGTTTCTTGCTGACGGGCATGGGCTATCAACCCAAGGTCGACACCCTGGCGGTGCCGATTACCTTCGGCGGGCTCAAGGACGGCCAGGTGGATGTGTTCCTCGGCAACTGGATGCCGGCGCAGCAAGGCTTCTACGACAAGTTCGTGGCCAACGGCGATGTGGTGCAACTGGCGAAGAACCTGGAGGGCACCGAGTTCACCCTCGCCGTGCCGGACTATGTGTGGGACGCCGGGGTGCATGACTTTGCCGACCTGAACACATTTGCCGACAAGTTCGACAAGAGGATCTACGGCATCGGCTCCGGCGCGCCAGCCAATATCTCGCTGCAGGAGATCATCAAGAAAAATGATTTCGACCTTGGGCAATGGAAGCTGATCGAGTCCAGCGAACAGGCGATGCTCGCAGAGGTCTCGCGAGCGGTGAAGAAACAGCGTTTCATCACCTTTCTCGGCTGGACCCCGCACCCGATGAACGTGCAACTGAAAATGCACTACCTCAAGGGCGGCGAGCAGTACTTTGGTGCCACCGGCAGCGTCTATACCTTGACCCGTAAGGGTTACGCACAAGCGTGCCCCAATGTCGGCAAACTGCTGACCAACCTGAGTTTTACCCAGGCCATGGAGAACAGCATCATGGCTGACGTGGCGAACAACAAGGTCAGCAATGCGCAAGCGGCGAAAGCGTGGATCAAGGCCAACCCGGCGGTGCTGGACCAGTGGCTGGAGGGCGTGAAGACCCTGGATGGCCAGGAGGCGTTGCCGGCGGTAAAAGCCAAACTCTGACGCTTGCCGCTGACCCCTGTGGGAGCTGGCTTGCCTGCGATAGCATCAGCCCGGTACGCCTGTCACACCGAGGCGTCAGCATCGCAGGCAAGCCAGCTCCCACAAGTACCCATGCATATTGATACTCTTGCCAAAACCCTCTACCCGAGCCTGCGATGCCCCGGCCCAACCGCCATACACTCTTGCCCTTCCTGCGCTGGCTGCCGCGCCAAACCCGCGCCAGCGTCGGCCGGGATGCCGTCGTCGGCCTCAGCGGTGCGGTGCTTGCGCTGCCGCAGTCGATTGCCTACGCATTGATCGCCGGTCTCCCACCCGAGTATGGGCTCTACGCCGCCATCATCCCGGTATTGATCGCCTGCCTGTGGGGCTCGTCCTGGCACCTGATCTGCGGGCCCACGGCCGCCATCTCCATCGTGCTTTACGCCAGCATCAGCCCATTGGCCGTGCCAGGCTCCCAGGACTACATCACCCTCATCCTGTTGCTGACCTTTCTCGCCGGGGTGTTCCAATGGTTGCTGGGCCTACTGCGCTTCGGCGCGTTGGTGAACTTTGTCTCCCATTCGGTAGTGCTGGGTTTCACCCTGGGCGCCGCCGTGGTGATTGCCCTGGGGCAACTGCCCAACCTGCTCGGCTTGGATTTACCGAGCCAGGCCACGGCTATCAATGGCCTGCTGGCGCTGATCGACCATCGTGGCGAGTGGGACCACGCGTCCCTGGCCCTTGGGCTGGGTACGTTGCTGGCAGGCATACTGCTCAAGTACCTGGTGCCACGCTGGCCGACACTGTTGATCGCCTTGGTGTTGGGCAGCCTGGCGGCATGGCTGTGGCCGGCGATGTTCGGGCATGTGGCACGGGTCAGTTCGTTTATTGGCAAACTGCCGCCGTTGAGCCCGTTACCAATGGATCTGGATCTGGTGCTGCGCCTGCTGCCCAGTGCCGTGGCGGTGGGGATGCTGGGGTTGGTGACCAGCCTGTCGATTGCCCGTTCGCTGTCCGCCCGCTCGCAACAACTGCTCGACGCCAACCAGGAAGTACGCGCCCAGGGTTTATCCAACATCGTGGGCGGATTTTTTTCCGGCTACCTGTCAGCCGGATCGTTCACCCGCTCGGGCCTCAGTTATGAGGCGGGTGCCTGTTCGCCATTGGCGGGGGTGTTTTCGACCCTGTGGGTGGCGCTATTCGCATTATTTGGCGCAGCGTTGATCGCGCATATTCCAATCCCGAGCATGGCGGCGAGCATCCTGCTGATCTGCTGGGGCCTGGTGGACCACCGCGGCATTCGCGCGCTGTTCCGGGTCAGCCGCGCCGAATTTGTGGTGATGAGCCTGACCTGTGTCGCCACCTTGTTGTTGGAGCTGCAAACGGCGATCTATGCCGGGGTGCTGGCGTCGCTGTTTTTCTACCTCAAGCGCACCTCCCAGCCACGGGTGCAACACTGGCGCGACGGTGAAGCGGATGTATTGCGGGTGGGCGGCTCGATCTTTTTTGGCGCCAGCCATTACCTGCAAGTGCGCCTGCAACGTCTGCAGGGTGAGCGGGTGGTGATCGAGGCGCAGCAGATCAACTTTATCGACTATTCCGGGGTGGAGATGCTGCACCAGGAGGCCCGGCGGCTGGCGGGGTTGGGCCGTAGCTTGACGTTGCGTGGGGCCAGACCGCAGGTGGTTGAGGAGTTAATGAAGCTGGAGGGGCCGGATAACTGCCCCCTCCATTTCGAAGACTAAACCCGATCAACTGTGCCCACATCAGAGCATGGAATCAGGCCAATTGGCGGCGCAGTTCGGCCAGTACGGGCGCCGAATCCGGACGCACACCGCGCCACAGCAAGAAGGCTTCCGCCGCTTGCTCCACCAGCATGCCCAGGCCATCCATCGCCACCGCCGCGCCTTGCTCGCTCGCCCAGCGGCAGAATGCGGTGGGTTCCTTGGCGTACATCATGTCGTAGCAGAAGGTCTTGCCCGGCTCAATCAGGCTGCCGGCAATCGGCGGTACATCGCCTGACAGGCTGGCCGACGTGGCATTGATGATCACGTCCACCGGCTCACGCAACCAATCGAAACCACTGGCAGACACCGGGCCCAGGTCATCGAACAGTTCAGCCAGCCGCTCGGCTTTTTCCACGGTGCGGTTGGCGATGATCAACGACGAGGGTTGCTGCGCCAGCAACGGCTCCAGCGCACCGCGCACCGCGCCACCGGCGCCCAACAACAGGATACGTTTGCCTTGCAGGCTCAGCCCGGCATTGGCCGTCAAGTCGCGCACCAGGCCCGCGCCGTCGGTGTTGTCGCCCAACAACGTGCCGTCAGCCAGTTTGCTCAAGGTGTTCACGGCGCCGGCGCGCTGGGCCCGTTCGGTCAGCGTATTGGCCAAACGATAGGCCTCCTCCTTGAACGGCACGGTGACGTTGGCGCCACGGCCGTGTTGGAAAAACTCACGGGCACAGGCGGTGAAGTCCTCCAACGGCGCGAGCATCGTGCTGTAGTCCAGTTGCTCGCCGGTCTGGGCGGCGAACAGACGGTGAATCAACGGCGACTTGCTGTGGCCGATGGGGTTACCGAACACGACATAACGGTCCATCACACCGCCGCCTTGGGCGCGGCAACGCCGAGCCAGTCACGGTCTTGCAGGAAGTAGTCGGTGAGGCGCGCCTCTTCGCTGCCGGCTTCGGCCTTCCAGTCGTAGCTCCAGCGTACCTGAGGTGGCAGCGACATCAGGATCGACTCCGTACGCCCGCCCGATTGCAGGCCGAACAGGGTGCCACGGTCATAGACCAGGTTGAACTCAACGTAGCGGCCCCGGCGGAACTCCTGGAACTGGCGTTGTTGCTCGGTGTACGCCATGGCCTTGCGACGCTGCACAATCGGCAGGTAGGCGTCGATGTAGGCATCGCCGATGGCGCGGATGAAGGCGAAGCAGGTGTCAAAGCCCCACTCGTTCAAGTCATCGAAGAACAGCCCACCGATGCCACGGGGCTCATTGCGGTGCTTGATGTGGAAGTAGGTGTCACACCAGGCCTTGTAGCGGGAGTACACGTCCGGGCCAAACGGTGCACAGGCCTGCTCGGCCACGCGGTGCCAGTGAATGCAGTCTTCTTCATTGCCGTAATACGGGGTGAGATCGAAGCCACCACCGAACCACCACACCGGTTCTTCGCCTTCTTTTTCAGCGATGAAAAACCGCACATTGGCGTGGGAAGTCGGTACATGTGGGTTATGCGGATGGATCACCAGTGACACACCCAGGGCCTCAAACCCACGGCCCGCCAGTTCAGGGCGATGGGCACTGGCAGACGGTGGCAAACCGCTGCCGAACACGTGGGAAAAGTTGACACCGCCTTTTTCGATCACCGAACCGTTTTCCATCACACGGGTACGACCGCCACCGCCGGCTGGCCGGGTCCAGGCGTCTTCGATAAAGCGAGTGTCCGTCTCGAAGGTTTCCAGGGCGCTGCAAATGCGGTCTTGCAGGTCAAGCAGGTAGGCTTTAACGGCCTCGGTGCGGGTAGTCATGGCATCACCTTGAATCGGGCAAAGCTACGCGAGGCCCATGGGGCGTCGGCGGCAAATGGGCGCACAGGATACCACTGCGCCTACATGCCACTGCACTTAGGTGCGCAGCAGTTGACGAGGATCAAGCTTAGGAGTCCGATAGGGGGCTACGCAGATTCGAACCCAAGGAGAAGTGCAGATGGCCAAACGTATCCAGTTCAGCGCCCATGGCGGCCCCGAAGTACTTGAATATGTGGACTACACGCCAGCGGAGCCTGGCCCACAGCAGGTTCGGGTGCGCAACGAGGCCATCGGCCTGAACTTCATCGACACCTACTTCCGCAGTGGCCTCTACGCGCCGCCCGCCCTGCCATCGGGCCTGGGTGCGGAAGGCGCTGGCGTGGTGGATGCGGTGGGCAGTGAAGTCAGCCAATTCAAAGTCGGCGACCGCGTGGCCTACGGCAGCGGCCCGCTGGGTGCCTACAGCGAGCTGCATGTGTTGCCCGCCGCCAACCTGGTGCACCTGCCGGATGAGATCAGCTTTGAACAGGCCGCCGGTGCCATGCTCAAAGGCCTGACCGTGCAATACCTGTTGCGCCAGACCTATGAGCTCAAAGGCGGTGAAACCATTTTGTTCCACGCCGCTGCTGGTGGCGTGGGCTCCCTGGCCTGCCAATGGGCCAAGGCCCTGGGGGTGAAGTTGATCGGTACGGTCAGTTCCCCGGAAAAAGCCGCCCTGGCCAAATCGCTCGGCGCCTGGGAAACCATCGACTACAGCAAGGAAGATGTCGCACAACGCGTACTGGAACTGACTGACGGCAAGAAGTGCCCGGTGGTGTACGACGGCGTCGGCAAGGACACCTGGCTGACCTCCCTGGACAGCGTGGCGCCACGGGGTTTGGTGGTGAGCTTCGGCAACGCGTCGGGTGCGGTGGATGGGGTGAACCTGGGGATTCTGTCGGCGAAGGGTTCGCTGTACGTAACCCGGCCAACGTTGGCGACCTACGCCAACAATGCGGCAAACTTGCAGGCGATGGCGGACGATCTGTTTTCGATGATCAAAAGTGGCAAGGTGCGCATTGATATCAATCAGCGCTACCCGCTGGCGGAGGCGGCCAAAGCGCAGACGGAGTTGTCGGGGCGAAGGACGACTGGCTCAATCATTCTGCTGCCTTAAGGGCCTCATCGCAGGCAAGCCAGCTCCCACATTTGACGGCGAACACTGATCAAATGTGGGAGCTGGCTTGCCTGTGATGGGTGCACTGCGGTCTCAGGACGGGCGCACCACATCACCTGTCACCAGGTCCCGAATCAGGCTCGGGTTCTTGCGCCCACCCAGGGCACCGCCCAGCACCAGGTCCACTTGCCCGCGAAAATACTGCTCCACGCGAAGCCGCGTGCGGGCCGCCGGGCGGCCCTGAGGGTTGGCCGAGGTGGAAATCAACGGGCCGACCTGGGCGCACAGATCCCTAACCAGCGGATGATCACTGACCCGCAGCGCAACGGTTTCATGCACACCCGTAACCCATTCGGGCAGCAAGTCTTGATGGGGCACCAGCCAGGTATTCGGCCCTGGCCAGGTGCTGGCCATGCGTTCGATCCACGTTTGCGGGAAATCTTCAAACAGAAAGTCGAACTGACGAATATTGTCCGCCACCAGGATCAGGCCTTTATCGACCGAGCGGTTCTTGATCGCCAGCAGCCGATCCACGGCCTCTTCATTCCACGGATCGCAGCCCAGGCCCCAGACCGCTTCGGTCGGATAGGCGATCACTGCGCCTGCGCGAATTTCCCGTGCGGCTTCCAGCACACGCCACCTGTTGACCATTGTTTACTCTCCGGACTAAAGCTCTGGGCAGTTTACCGATCTTCGTTACAAAACCTAGCGCCAAAAACGGGCCACTACAAAAGCGGACACCGCGCCAGCCAGCGCCCGCTTTCGCAAATCACCTGGCCCTCCAACTCCAGCTCCGTCAGGGTGGCCAGTACTTGGGATAACGGCCGACCGCTGGCAATCGCCAAGGCTTCGCTGCTATGCGGTGCCGCGTGCAGCAGCGCCACCAGCGGATGGGTCACGGGCACCGGCGCAGCATGGGCCAACCGCTGCCAACCGCGCAGGCTTTCAAGAATGTGCTCGATGGTTTCCACCAACACCGCGCCATCACGGATCAATTGATGACAGCCCTTGGCGGCGGGGTGGTGGATGGAACCCGGAATCGCGTACACCTCGCGCCCTTGCTCCGCCGCCAGGCGTGCGGTGATCAGCGAGCCGCTGGCCATACTGGCCTCCACCACCAGCACGCCTAGCGACAACCCGCTGATAATCCGGTTGCGCCGTGGGAAATTACCGGCCTGGGGCGCTGCATCCAGCGGAAACTCGGAAACCACGGCGCTGCCTTGGGCAATCATCGCGGCGGCGAGCCTGCGATGGCGCTGTGGATAAAAATTTTCCAGGCCAGTGCCGAGCACGCCGATGGTATGGCCGCCTACGTCCAATGCCGCCTGGTGGGCCGCGCCGTCAATGCCCACCGCCAGCCCACTGGTGATGACAAAACCGGCGCTCGCCAGGCTGCGGGAAAAGGCCGCTGCCGTGTCCATGCCCGGGCGAGAGGCACGCCGGCTTCCGACCATGGCCAACTGTGGTTTTTCCAGAATACCGGGGTCGCCCGCAACGAATAACAGCGGCGGTGCATCGTCGATCTGCGCGAGCAACGCCGGGTAATCAGGTTGGTCCCACATCAGCAAATGCTGGGCCGGACGCGCCAGCCAGGCCAAAGCCTCACTGGCACCGTCACGGACTTTGGGGCTACGTCGAGCCTCGGCACTGACCGCGGGCAAACCGAGGGAACGCCAGGCGCTGGCGGGAGCACTCAGGGCCTTGGAAGCGCAACCAAAGGCTTGGATCAATACGTGAAAACGCTTGGGCCCCAGTTCTGGCAGCCTGTGCAAGCGTAGCCGGGCTTCCAGCTCTGCCGGGGAAATATCGCTACTGTTTATCGGATTCATATGATCATCCTTGACCGGAACAAGCTGTGGATAACTCTGTTGGTAACTTATTTAGCAGGCTATTTATTGCGCTTGATCAGCCGTCTCGAAACGGTCTTGCACGGCCAGCGACCGTGAAGCACTGAGCACCAGGGCATAGCTGAGCTTTTCATAGGTGCGAAACACCAGCAGGGTGCCGGATCGCTCATCCGGGAGTGGTGTGGGCGTGCCGGTGAGGGCGTCTCGCACGATGGCGCCAGCCTTGATCACCGTCAGCAGTTGGCCTTCCACCAAGCCATCGCGGCGGCCCTTGTTCAGGGTCACAGCGTCGAGCACGCCAATCTGCGTGACGCCCTTGGGGATGTCGATGATGTGCCCTGTAATCAAGGGTGCAGGTTTGCAGGGTTCCAGGTTGGCAAAAGCAACGGGAGGCTCGGCGCGCAACAAACGGTCACCCGGGCGAATTTCCTGGGTCACCCGTTGCACTGCCAAGGTGGTGAGGCTGTCGGCAAGCACAAAGCGCGCAGTGCCGATGTCGTCGGCATTGATGCCGAGTAATTCCTGGGTAACGGGGTCGGTGTAGGCCTTGCCCCGCCGGAAGATCCCGTAGCTCGGCTGGGCCGGGTCCAGATGCCCGCGCGCATGCACACGCTCGTCGTTGGCACCCAGCACGCGCCCGCCTTGCGCCGCAATAATGTAAGGCGCGTTGTCCAGGTCCTGGGGTGAGTCAAAAATACGGTTGTGCAGTAAAAAGTGCTGGATGGCCTGTTGCGCTGCCTGATCCAGGCGCTCAGTGGGTTGCGCAATCAATGCCGTGGCGAATGGGGCCCACAGCAGCAAGACGAGTAGCGATTTCCTCATGGGGTGAATCTCCTTTATTATGTGCGTTCGCGTGAAATGCCATGGCCTTCGCGGCTTCCGAGCGTTTCACACCGGCCGTATGGGTCCATCCCACCGCCGATTTGTCTCTTCCTTACATGTGCAGCAATTACGCTTATGGCTATTTTGAACATCCTCGAATTTCCCGACTCGCGCCTGCGCACGATCGCCAAGCCGGTGGCCGTAGTGGACGACAAGGTTCGTCAGTTGGTCGATGACATGTTTGAAACAATGTATGAAGCCCCGGGCATCGGCCTCGCCGCTACCCAGGTCAACGTGCATCTGCGCGTCGTGGTCATGGACCTGTCGGAAGACCGCAGCGAACCTCGGGTGTACATCAACCCTGAGTTCGAACCGCTGACCGAAGAGATGGGCGAATACCAGGAAGGCTGCCTGTCGGTGCCGGAGTTCTACGAGAATGTGGAACGCCCGCTGCGCGTGAAGATCAAAGCGCTGGACCGTGACGGCAAGCCTTTCGAGCTGGTTGCCGAAGGCCTGCTGGCGGTGTGTATCCAGCATGAATGCGACCACCTCAACGGCAAGCTGTTTGTCGATTACCTATCCACGCTCAAGCGTGACCGCATCAAGAAGAAGCTGGAAAAAAAGCATCGCCAGCAAGCCTGATGCCCTTCTTCCAAAGGCTTGCTGCGGCAAGCCTTTTTCTTTTGTGACTGCTTTTAACCGAGAACTCCCATGACCGAGCCATTGCGCATTGTTTTTGCCGGCACTCCTGAATTTGCCGCCGAACACCTCAAGGCGCTGCTTGCCAGCCCTTATGACATCGTCGCGGTGTACACCCAGCCGGATCGCCCGGCCGGTCGCGGGCAAAAACTGATGCCGAGCCCGGTCAAGCAGTTGGCGCTGGAGCACAACATTCCTGTGCTGCAACCGCCGACCCTGCGTAACGCCGAGGCCCAGGCCGAACTGGCCGCGCTGAAGCCGGACCTGCTGGTGGTGGTGGCTTACGGTTTGATCCTGCCTCAGGCTGTGCTGGATATCCCGCGCCTGGGTTGCATCAACAGTCATGCTTCACTGCTGCCACGCTGGCGCGGTGCGGCGCCGATTCAACGCGCCGTTGAAGCAGGCGACAGCGAGAGCGGCGTGACCGTGATGCGCATGGAAGCCGGCCTGGACACCGGGCCGATGCTGCTCAAGGTCACTACACCGATCACCGCCCAGGACACCGGCGGCAGCCTGCACGACCGCCTCGCTGAGCTGGGGCCACCCGTCGTGATCCAGGCCATCGCCGGCCTGGCTGCCGGCACCCTGCAAGGTGAAATCCAAGACGACAGCCTGGCCACCTACGCCCACAAGCTGAATAAGGACGAAGCGCGCATTGACTGGAGCCGCCCGGCCGTGGAGCTGGAGCGCCTGGTACGTGCCTTTAACCCATGGCCGATCTGCCACAGCACCCTGAACGGCGAAGCGTTGAAAGTGTTGGCCGCGACCCTGGCCGATGGCGCAGGCGCTCCCGGCGCGATCATCGGCGCCAGCAAAGACGGCCTGTTGGTGGCTTGCGGTGAACAGGCGCTGTGCCTGACGCGCCTGCAATTGCCCGGCGGCAAGGCGCTGAACTTCAGCGATTTGTTCAATAGCCGTCGTGAGAAATTCGCCCTGGGCACCCTGCTTGGGGTGGTCACTCAATGAACCCACGTCTGGCCGCCGCCAAGGCTCTCGCCGTCGTCCTCAACGGCAAGGCTTCGCTGAACAGTTCGCTGCCGACGCAGTTGGACAAGGTCGAAGACCGCGACCGGGGGTTTACCCAGGACCTGGCCTTTGGCACCGCCCGTTGGCAGCCAAGGTTGTCTGCACTGGCGGCCAAGCTGCTGCAAAAACCGTTCAAAGCGGCGGACGCGGATGTCGAGGCGCTGTTGCTGGTGGGTCTCTACCAGTTGCTCTACACCCGCGTGCCCGCCCACGCCGCCATCGGTGAAACCGTCGGTTGCGCCGACAAGCTGAAAAAGCCCTGGGCCAAGGCCCTGCTCAATGCCGTACTGCGCCGCGCCCAGCGCGAAAGCGAAGCCCTGCTGGCCGAGCTGGAACATGATCCAGTGGTGCGCACCGCCCACCCGCGTTGGCTGCAAAAATCCCTGAAGGCCTTTTGGCCTGAGCAATGGGAAGCCATCTGCGCAGCCAACAATGCGCATCCGCCAATGATCCTGCGGGTCAACCGTCGTCACCACAGCCGTGACGCGTATCTGCAGTTACTGGCCGACGCGGCCATCAACGCCACCCCTTGCGTGTACAGCACGGACGGCATCGTGCTCGAAGCCGCCACCGATGTACGCAGCCTGCCGGGCTTTGCCGAAGGCTGGATCAGTGTGCAGGACGAAGCCGCGCAGTTGGCCGCCGACTTGCTCGACCTCGCCCCCGGCCAGCGCGTACTCGATGCCTGCTGCGCGCCCGGCGGTAAGACCTGTCACATCCTCGAAGTGGAAAAAGGCCTGGCTGGTGTAGTCGCAGTGGACCTTGAAGCCAAGCGCCTGGTGCGCGTGCGGGAAAACCTCGCACGCCTGGGCTTGAGCGCTGAACTGATCGCCGCGGATGGCCGCGACACCGCCACTTGGTGGGACGGCAAGCCATTCCAGCGCATCCTGCTGGACGCTCCCTGCTCGGCCACCGGCGTGATCCGCCGTCACCCGGACATCAAGCTGACCCGCCAGCCCGACGACATCGCCGCCCTGGCGGTGCTGCAAGGCGAACTGCTCGACGCGCTGTGGCCGACCCTGGAAGTCGGCGGCATCCTGCTTTACGCCACCTGCTCCACCTTGCCCACCGAAAATACCGAGGTCATCCAAGCCTTCCTCGCCCGCACCAGCGGCGCGCGTGAACTGGACCTCGCTACCACGGCCGGCATCAAGCAGCCCCACGGTCGCCAACTGCTCGCGCAGGAAGGCGGGCACGATGGCTTCTACTACGCCAAACTGATCAAGATTGCCGCCGCGCGCGGCTGAATGGTTTTAAGGGAGTGACCGGATGAAAATCATCATCCTTGGAGCAGGGCAGGTTGGTGGCACGCTGGCCGAACATTTGGCCGGTGAAGCCAACGACATCACCGTGGTCGACACCGATGCCGAGCGCCTGCGCAACCTCGGCGACCGCCTGGACATTCGTACGGTGCAAGGCCGCGCGTCGTTTCCGACGGTGCTGCGCCAGGCCGGTGCCGACGATGCCGACATGCTGGTGGCTGTAACCAACAGCGACGAGACCAACATGGTCGCCTGCCAGGTCGCCCACACCCTGTTCCATACCCCGACCAAGATCGCACGGGTGCGCGAAGCGGCCTACCTGACCCGCGCCGGCCTGTTCGATAACGACGCCATCCCGGTTGACGTACTGATCAGCCCGGAGCAGGTGGTGACCCACTACATCAAGCGCCTGATCGAAATTCCAGGTGCGCTGCAGGTCATCGACTTCGCCGAAGGCAAAGCGCAACTGGTGGCAGTGAAGGCCTATTACGGCGGGCCGCTGGTTGGCCAGCAATTGCGCCAGCTACGTGAGCACATGCCGAATGTGGAAACCCGCGTCGCCGCGATTTTCCGCCGTGACCGGCCGATCCTGCCCCAGGGCGATACAGTGATCGAGGCTGACGATGAAGTGTTTTTCATCGCCGCCAAGGCGAACATTCGCGCAGTCATGAGCGAAATGCGCAGGCTTGACGAAAGCTACAAACGCATCGTCATCGCCGGCGGTGGGCAGATCGGCGAGCGTTTGGCCGAAGCCATCGAAAGCCGCTACCAGGTGAAGATCATCGAGATGAGCCCGACGCGGTGCCGGCATTTGTCCGACACCCTCGACAGCACCGTCGTACTGCAAGGCAGCGCCTCGGACCGTGACCTGCTGATGGAAGAGAACATCGCCGACGCCGACATCTTCCTGGCCCTGACCAACGATGACGAAGCCAACATCATGTCGTCGCTGCTGGCCAAACGGCTGGGGGCGAAGAAGGTGATGACGATCATCAACAACCCGGCCTATGTCGACCTGATCCAGGGCGGCGATATCGACATCGCCATCAGCCCGCAACTGGCGACTATCGGCACCTTGCTCGCCCACGTGCGCCGTGGCGACATTGTCAGCGTGCACTCGTTGCGCCGTGGCGCAGCGGAAGCCATCGAGGCGATTGCCCACGGTGACTCCAAGTCCAGCAAAGTGATTGGCAAGGCGATTCGCGATATCGGCCTGCCGCCGGGTACCACCATTGGCGCGATCATTCGCGATGAAGAAGTGATCATTGCCCATGACGATACGGTGATCGCCACGGGTGACCATGTGATTTTGTTCCTTGTGGATAAGAAACATATCCGCGATGTGGAGAAGCTGTTCCACGTGGGGCTGAGTTTTTTCTGATTAAAAAATTGAGTGAGCCTGCCGCCGCCATCGCGGGCAAGCCCGCTCCCACATGTGATCGCGTTCCAAGTGTGGGAGCGGGCTTGCCCGCGATGACGATATCTAAACCGCTATGTAGCTAAAGGACGCACAGCCATGCTCGAATCCCTGGAAAAAATGCTCGCCAAGGGTGTGGATAATTCATTGCTGCGCTTTGGTCTGGGCAAGGGTTACCTGGACCTGAAGGACAACGCCAAGGCGGCCGAGCATTTGCAGCGATGCGTCGAGTTTGATCCGAAGTATTCGGCGGCGTGGAAGTTGTTGGGGAAGGCGCGGCTGGGATTGGAAGATCGCGCGGCAGCACACCTGGCATGGGAGAAGGGCATCGAAGCCGCCCAGGCCCATGGCGACAAACAGGCCGAAAAAGAAATGACGGTGTTCCTGAAGAAACTTGATCGCCAAACCTGAGGTGATCACCTGTGGGAGCTGGCTTGCCTGCGATGCAGACACCTCGATATATCAGGCACTCCGAGGTGATGCTATCGCAGGCAAGCCAGCTCCCACATTTGATCTCCATTGGGCTGGAGGTCAGCGGTGAGTCAGTACCACCGCGCCTCACCCGGCGGGCGTTTCTTGAAGCGCTTCATGCTCCACATGTACTGGCTTGGGTAAGCACCTACATAGCGCTCAACTACCTTGCTCATCGCCGCACAGGACGTCGCGGTGTCGGTGCTGTACATGTCCTCCGGCGCCGCTTCCAGGATCACCTTGTAGCCCGAGCCGTCCGGCAGCCGCAGGGCATGCAGGAACACACCCACCGCCTTGTGGCCCGCAAGCATGTTCGGCACGAACTTGCTGGTAAGCGCCTGGGTCGCAAAAAACGGTACGAAGATCCCGGCGGACTCAGCCGGCTCCGGGTCGGCAGGAATGCCCACCTGGCCACCTTTGCGCACTTCCTTGATCACGCTGAGAATGCCTTCCTTGGTGGAAGCCGCCACGCGGTTGCCCAGCTGCACGCGCTGCTTGCGCAGTAATTCGTCCACGGCCTTGAGCTTGGGCGGGCGATAGAAAATGATCGGTTTGCACTGGCTGCAGTAGAAGTGATTCAACACTTCCCAGTTGCCCAGGTGGCTGGTGATGCCCACCACGCCTTTGCCAGAAGCCAGGGCCTCGTGCAGCACTTCCAGGCCCTCGACTTCGCGGACCAGATCGATAGAGCGCTGCGCCGGCCAGATCCACGCACAGGCGCTTTCGGTGAGGGACTTGCCGATGTCCATCAGGCTGCGGCCCACCAGGCGCTCGCGCTCTGCCGGGTCCATGTCCGGGAAGCATTTGGAGAGGTTGATCCGCACCGTATCGCGGGAACGGTTGGGGGTTTTCCACATGATCCAGCCGATCCCTGTGCCGACGGCTTGTACAGCGCGCCAGGGCAGCAGGGCAAACAACCGAAGAGCGCCTACCAGCAAGGCGCCTTTAAACTTTTCCACAGGTCACTCCTGATCGTGTGTGGTGCGCAAAGCCGGCATTCTAACCGGCGTTGACCAAGTCCGCGTAACGGTCGCAGTCCTGAGTGTGATCCATGACCATGCCCGAGGCCTGCATGAAGGCGTAGCAAATGGTCGGCCCGACGAAGGTGAAGCCGGCCTTTTTCAAGGCTTTGCTCATGGCTTCGGCTTCGGGCGTAATCGCCGGGACGTCGCTGCGATCCTTGAAGTGATTGACCTTGGGTTTGCCGCCGACAAACGACCACAGCAACCCCACCGGATCTTCCAGCGCCAGCCAGGCCGCGGCGTTGCGCCGGGTAGCGTTGAGCTTCAAGCGATTGCGCACGATGCCCGGGTCCTGCATCAGCACCTCGATTTCTTCATCGCTCAACTGCGCCAGACGTTGCGCGTCAAAGCCGAACAACACCTTTCGATAATGCTCGCGTTTGCGTAAAACGGTGATCCAGGACAGGCCTGCCTGGAACCCTTCGAGCAAAAGCAACTCGAACAAACCCTGCGCATCGCGCAGCGGCGTTCCCCACTCTTGATCGTGATAAGCCATGTACAGCGGATCTTCAGAACACCAAAAGCAGCGTGGCATAAGGCTCCAGGGAGTGGTGGCGGGGCCGAATCGGGTATACTCCCGCTCTTTAAATCGCAGCCCAAGTAACAGGTGAATTTCGTGAGCCAGCCTACGCCAGCCGTGCGTACCTTCCAAGACTTGATCCTCGCCCTCCAGCAATACTGGGCCGAGCAAGGTTGTGTGGTACTTCAGCCCTACGATATGGAAGTAGGCGCCGGCACTTTCCACACCGCTACATTCCTGCGGGCCATCGGCCCGGAAACCTGGAACGCCGCTTATGTGCAGCCCAGCCGCCGCCCGACTGACGGCCGCTACGGCGAAAACCCGAACCGTCTGCAGCACTACTACCAGTTCCAGGTGGTATTGAAGCCCAACCCGGACAACTTCCAGGAACTGTACCTGGGCTCGCTGAAACATGTCGGCCTGGACCCACTGGTGCACGATATCCGTTTCGTCGAAGACAACTGGGAGTCGCCAACCCTGGGCGCCTGGGGCCTGGGCTGGGAAGTCTGGCTCAATGGCATGGAAGTGACGCAGTTCACTTACTTCCAGCAAGCCGGCGGCATCGAGTGCTACCCGGTCACCGGCGAGATCACCTATGGCCTGGAACGCCTGGCCATGTACCTGCAAGGCGTGGACTCGGTCTACGACCTGGTATGGGCTGATGGCCCGTTCGGCAAGGTGACCTACGGCGATGTGTTCCACCAGAACGAGGTGGAGCAGTCCACCTACAACTTCGAACACGCCAACGTCGACAAGCTGTTCGAACTGTTCGACTTCTATGAAAGCGAAGCCAAGCGCCTGATCGAACTTGACCAGCCGCTGCCGTTGCCAAGCTATGAAATGGTGTTGAAGGCCTCCCATACCTTCAACCTGCTGGATGCCCGCCGTGCCATCTCGGTCACCGCGCGCCAGCAATACATCCTGCGTGTGCGCACCCTGGCGCGTTCCGTCGCCCAAGCCTATTTGCTGGCTCGCGCCAAGCTGGGCTTCCCGATGGCAACCCCGGATTTGCGTGATGAAGTGTTGGCTAAGCTGGAGGCTGCACAATGAGTGCTCAAGATTTCCTGGTTGAACTGGGCACCGAAGAGCTGCCGCCCAAGGCCCTCAATACCCTAGCCGATGCATTCCTGGCCGGTATCGAAAAAGGCCTGCAAACTGCCGGCCTGAAGTTTGAAGCCAAAAAGGTCTACGCCGCGCCGCGCCGCCTGGCAGTACTGTTGACCGCGTTGGAAACCCAGCAGCCGGATCGCAGCATCAACCTGGACGGCCCACCGCGCCAGGCGGCTTTCGACGCTGAAGGCAACCCGACCCAGGCCGCCCTTGGCTTTGCCAAGAAGTGTGGCGTGGAGTTGAGCGAGATCGACCAGAGCGGCCCGAAACTGCGCTTCAGCCAGGTCATCACCGGCAAGCCGACCGCCAGCCTGTTGCCAACCATCGTTGAAGATTCCCTGAACGACCTGCCTATCCCCAAGCGCATGCGCTGGGGTGCACGCAAGGAAGAGTTCGTGCGTCCGACCCAATGGCTGGTGATGCTGCTCGGTGACCAGGTCATCGATTGCACCATCCTCGCCCAGAAGGCCGGTCGTGATTCCCGTGGTCACCGCTTCCATCATCCAGAAAGCGTGCGCATCACTTCGCCGGCCAACTATCTCAACGACCTGCGCGCTGCTTACGTGCTGGCCGACGCCAATGAGCGTCGCGAGCTGATCAGCAAGCGCACCGAAGAATTGGCCCGCCTGCAGGAAGGCACCGCCATCGTGCCGCCAAGCCTGCTGGACGAAGTGACCGCCCTGGTGGAGTGGCCGGTGCCGCTGGTGTGCTCGTTCGAAGAGCGTTTCCTCGATGTGCCGCAAGAAGCCTTGATCACCACCATGCAGGACAACCAGAAGTACTTCTGCCTGCTGGATGCGGACGGTAAGTTGTTGCCGCGTTTTATCACCGTGGCCAACATCGAAAGCAAAGACCCACAGCAGATCATCGCCGGTAACGAAAAAGTCGTGCGCCCGCGCCTGACCGACGCCGAGTTCTTCTTCAAGCAAGACAAGAAGCAGAAGCTGGAAGACTTCAACCTGCGCCTGCAAAACGTGGTGTTCCAGGAAAAACTCGGCAGCGTCTACGACAAGGCCGTGCGGGTTTCCAAGCTGGCGGCCTACATTGCCCCACGTATTGGCGGCGATGCCGCGTGGGCTGCGCGTGCCGGCTTGCTGTCCAAGTGCGACCTGGCCACCGAGATGGTCGGCGAGTTCCCAGAGATGCAAGGCGTGGCCGGTTACTACTACGCCCTCAACGACGGCGAGCCGGATGATGTCGCCCTGGCCCTGAACGAGCAGTACATGCCGCGCGGTGCCGGTGCAGAACTGCCGAGCACCCTGACCGGTGCAGCCGTGGCCATTGCCGACAAGCTGGACACCCTCGTTGGTATCTTCGGTATCGGCATGCTGCCCACCGGCAGCAAAGACCCGTATGCCCTGCGCCGTGCGGCCTTGGGCGTGCTGCGTATCCTGATCGACAAAAAGCTGGACCTCGACCTGACCCAGGCCGTGGTATTTGCCGTCGGCCAGTTCGGCACCAAGGTCAAGCAAGCCGGCCTGGCCGAGCAAGTGCTGGAGTTCGTGTTCGACCGCCTGCGTGCGCGTTATGAAGACGAAGGCGTGGACGTTTCCGTCTACCTGTCGGTACGTGCCCTGCAACCGGGCTCGGCACTGGACTTCGACCAGCGTGTACAAGCCGTGCAAGCGTTCCGCAAGCTGCCGGAAGCCGATGCCCTGGCCGCCGTGAACAAGCGCGTGTCGAACCTGCTGAGCAAGGCCGACAACCTCGGCACTGCTGAAGTCGACCCAGGTCTGTTCGCCGATGCCAAGGAGTTCTCGCTGAACTCAGCCATCGCCAAGGCCGAGAACGCCGTGAAGCCGCTGATCGCCGAGCGTGACTACGCGCAAGCGCTAGCGCGCCTGGCGTCGTTGCGTGAGCCGGTGGATGCGTTCTTCGAAGCGGTGATGATCAATGCCGACGATGCCGGCGTACGCAAAAACCGCTACGCCATGCTCGCGCGCCTGCGTGGTTTGTTCATCAATATCGCCGACATCTCCGTACTGGGCTGACCATGTTGAAACTGCTGATTCTCGATCGGGACGGGGTGATCAACCACGACTCCGACGCTTACATCAAGTCGGTGGAGGAGTGGATCCCGCTGCCCGGTTCGATCGAGGCCATCGCGCAGTTGAGCAAAGCCGGCTGGACGGTGGCCATCGCCACCAACCAGTCCGGCATCGCCCGCGGTTACTACGACATCGCGACCCTGGAGGCCATGCATGCGCGTTTGCGCACGTTAGTGGCCGAGCAGGGCGGCGAGGTGGGGCTGGTGGTCTACTGCCCCCACGGGCCGGACGAAGGCTGCGATTGCCGCAAGCCCAAGCCTGGCATGTTGAAAATTATTGCAGAACATTACAAGGTGCCCTTGGCTGGGATATGGTTCGTCGGGGACAGCCTCGGTGACCTGGAGGCGGCCAAAGCCGTCGACTCTCAGCCAGTTTTGGTTAAAACCGGGAAAGGCGAAAAGACCCAGGCTAAAAACCTGCCGGTAGGCACCTTGATTTTTGACGATCTGGCGGCCGTTGCCGCAGAACTTATCAACAACTAGCCGCCCTCGACTTCCTGACCAAGGACTGTTCGGGAGTGCGCTTTTAACAGGCGGGCCGTGTCCCGCAACGGTAAATGCCGCCATGTCGATCTTGCAGGCCATCAGAACCTTTTTCTTTTACCTGCTGCTGGGCACCAGTTCGTTTCTCTGGTGCACCCTGAGCTTTTTTATTGCACCGTTCCTGCCCTTCAAGGCGCGCTATCGCTTCATCAACGTCTACTGGTGCCGCTGCGCGTTGTGGCTGAGCAAGGTGTTCCTGAATATTCGTTTCGAGGTCAAGGGCGCTGAAAACGTCCCTGATCAGCCGTGCGTGATTCTCTCGAACCATCAGAGCACCTGGGAGACGTTCTTCCTCTCGGCGTACTTCTCGCCGTTGAGCCAGGTGCTCAAGCGCGAGCTGCTGTACGTGCCATTCTTCGGCTGGGCCATGGCCATGTTGCGTCCGATCGCCATCGACCGGGACAACCCCAAGGCTGCGCTCAAGCATGTCGCCAAGAAGGGCGATGAGTTGCTCAAGGACGGCGTCTGGGTGCTGATCTTCCCTGAGGGCACGCGGGTCCCCTACGGCACCGTGGGCAAGTTCTCACGCGGTGGCACCGCCCTGGCGGTCAACGCCAACCTGCCTGTGCTGCCGATTGCGCATAACGCCGGCAAGTTCTGGCCCAAGACTGGCTGGGCTAAACGCCCAGGCACTATCACCGTAGTGATCGGCGAACCGATGTACGCAGAAGGCGAAGGTCCACGTGCCATCGCCGCCCTGAACGACCGCGCTGCGGCGTGGAATGAGGCGCAGCAACGGGCCATGGGTTCCCTGCCTCCGGAACCGGTGGTGGTGGAGACACCGGCAGTTTGAGAATCTGTGGATAACCTGTGTACGCTTTGTTGGCGAATTGGCTTTTTTGCCTCATAACAATCTGATTTACTTACATATTTCTGAAGCTCATAAAATTCAGAAAAACGTGCATAAGTTTTTTCTTCATAAAAAAACCGGTCCTTGTGACCGGTTTTTTATGCACAGCAGAAAAGCCGCTTTTTCAGTCCTCCAATAGCGGTAGCAGCAGGATAAACGTCGAGCCCTTGCCCAGCTCACTTTCACACACGATGCGCCCACCGTGCCGTTCTACTACCGCCTTGACCATGGTCAGGCCCAACCCAAGACCTTCGCTGCCCTGGGCCGAATCGAAACGTCGGTATTGGTTGAACAACTCCGGTAGATCCTCAGACGCAATCCCCGGTCCCTGGTCGCTTATCCTGCATTCCAACCAACCTTGCGCACTGCCATGCCTCAACCTGACGGTTGTGCCGGACGGGGAGTATTTGATCGCGTTCTCCAGCACATTGAACAACGCCCGGGTGAGCAGCGATTGGTCGGCATAGACCATGGCCTCATCCGCCTCATCCAGGTCGTGGACCAAATGGATGCCCTTCAACTGCGCAATCACCGCCACTTGATCAAAGGCGTCCATCACCAGCATGGCAAACAGGGTGGGCTGGAACTGGTAACCGTCCGCTTCAGCCTTGGCCAATTGCACAAAGGATTCGGTCAGGCTCAAGGCTCGCCGTACCTGCTGTTCGATCTGGGTAAACACCGGGGACTCCCCGTTGTGCACGTCCAGCAGGGCGAGGATCGCTGAATGCGGTGCACGCAGGTCGTGGGAAAGGAAACGCAGCATCGTCTCGCGGTGCTGCTGGGCTTCACGCTCCTTGCTCAGGTCCGTCAGGCTCAACAACCAGCCGAGGGCGAAATCCCCTTCGGCAGGCAGCAAAGGTGCCAGTTCCATGCGCAAACTGCGTTGGTGGATATCGCGAAACTCGACCAGTTCCAGCGCCGACAGGGCAGGGCGTACACCATTGTGCAGCGGGGGATAACCCAGGTCGGCGAGCTGTTCGATGAGGTTTTCGCCGACCAGGTCATTGCCGAATACTTCACGGGCCACGCGGTTGGCCAACAGGATGCTGCCCTGGGGATCGGTGATCAGCGTTGCTACCGGCAGGCACTCCAGTCCGTCAGCCATAAAGCGCCGCGTATCGCGTGTACGACTGACGGCTTGTTCAAGAGCAAAGATCCGCCCTTGCAGCACATCGCCCTTACTGGCGGGCGCGCGACGACGTTCCGGAAGCACCTTGGGTTCGTTGTCCAGGCGTGCCAGTTCCCAGCCAAAGTAGGCGAGGATTACGCTCAGGCGTCGCCAATTCCAGATCAGGTAACTCAGCAACAAACCGATCAGGCACGCTGCGGGGCTCCACCAGTGGCCCAGGCGCAATAAGGCCCATGAGCCCAGCAAAGCCCCGGCCATGCCTGCCAAGGTCATCCACAGGGCGTAGCGTGGGCGCACAAGCAGAAGGCCCAACAGCAGGGCCACCAGGGACGTTGCCAGCAACGCCGCCAGCCAGCCGGGCAGATCGACAATGCTGCGGCCCTGCAACAAACCATTCAGTACATCCGCCTGGATCTCCACCCCTGCGGTGGTACCCACGGTGGAAGAGAGCGGCGTCACAAAACGATCGGCCATGCCATAGGCTGAGGCGCCGATCAGAACCAGGCGACCCCGCAGCGACTCGGGAAGTACCTCGCCGCGCAATAAGCTGACGTAGGACACACTGGGAAAATGGCCTGGTTGCGAAGTGAACGGCACACGAATCTCATGTTCCTGGTGCCAGTGCCCTCCAGTAGGCTCCTGTGGCAGGCCCGGCATCGTCTCGGCGTGCTCGCTCATGGCGAATGCCAGCCACGCCAACTGAGGGAGTGTGCTGCCCGGAGGGCCTTCACGTAGATACACGCTGCGCACCACACCGTCGTTATCCGCTTCAACGTTAATGTGCCCGACGCCCTTGGCGCACTTGAGCAGGGGCGATAACGGCGCTACAGGGGCCTTGGGGCTGACGCTACTGTCTCCGGCAATGGGCAGCAATACATTGCCGGCTTTGCATACGGCATCGGCCAGTCGTTGGTCGTCATTACTGTTGCCGGTCTCACTGAAGATCACATCAAACAAAATGCCCGCCGGCTGTGCGGCGTTCAGGCGTTCAATCAGCTCGGCATGTACGCTGCGCGGCCAAGGCCACGGGCCGAGTGCTTCCAGGCTGGGCGCGTCAATGGTCACCAGAACAATGCGTGGATCTACCGGTAAGGGCGTGAGGCGGCGCAGGCTATCATAGAGCGGATTGTTGAGCGCTAAGCCAGCGCTCAAGGATAAGTAGGCCGTAAAGGGCAGGAGTACCAAACCGATCAGCAGCCATTCACGAACCAACCCATGGAACAAAAGCTGGGCCTGGGTAGGTTGGCGTTTCTCGGCTTTGCGCCAGAGCTTCACAGGGCTACCGCCACGAGGGGGCCAAGGCATTGATGGTCGTTAAATAAAGATGTCATAAGCCCAGGATCCCTCTCCATGGGGTTGCGATGAAGTGCATGCGGTGTTCTGAAACCAGTGAAGCTTATTTCGGTCTCATTGGAGGACTTGCCACGACCGCGCAATGAACGATACCGCACATTGGAGCAGGCCTGGCACCGGCGAGGCGATCGGCACCGAGCCTTTTGCGCAACGACAAGAGCCGGTATCTTCTTCGAAGATCGTAGTGAAATGAGTTTACGGCGCTTTCAGCGTATCGAGAGATCCAAGCACTGTAGAATCCGTCCATAATTATTCAGATTCAGAGGCCGGCGTTTGTACAGCATGCGCCCCCATTAAAGCTCTCGTATTTTTGTAGGAAGGACCCCGCCCATGCGTGTCGCAATACTGGATGACGAACCCGCAGAATTGCGACGGGTGGAACAGACACTGCGACAGATTCCCGGCCCGGCTGAACAGCCCTGGTCGCTGCATTTTTTTGAACGTGGCGAAGACCTGCTGCGCCAGCTACGTCGGGAAACCTTTGACCTGCTGATCCTCGACTGGCAACTGCCGGATATTTCCGGGATAGCGTTACTGCGCTGGACCCGCGAGCACATGGAGTCGCCTCCCGCCGTTATCATGCTCACCAGTCGCGATGCCGAGAGCGACATCGTGACGGCGTTGAACAGCGGGGCGGACGACTATGTCAGCAAGCCGTTTCGGCCCAACGAACTCAAGGCTCGAGTCAGCGCCGTCCTGCGGCGCCACGGTTTGCAGAAGTCGAATACGCAGGAAGTGCAGAGCTTTAACGATCTGACATTCGACGATGCAGAACTGACCGTCACCCGCGCAGGTAAACCCATCAACCTCACAGAACGGGAATACCGCTTGGCAAGTTGTCTATTTGCCAACCTGGCCCGGCCGTTGTCTCGCGAGTACCTGTATGAGCGGTTCTGGAGCCACGAAGAAATGGTCTCGTCGCGGCCGCTGGACACGCATATCTACCGCCTGCGTAACAAGCTAGGGCTGACCGCGGATCGCGGTTGGCAGCTGCTGACGATCTACGGTTACGGATATCGATTGGAAAGTGTGACACCCGCTGTGGAAAGTTAGATATGCCGATGTTCCACGTGGAGCATTTAAAAATGGGGGACTGCAGACCAACAAAAAAGGCCAACGCTAAGCGTTGGCCTTTTGTTTTTAGCAGATGTACCTGATCAGAAGTCCAGGTTAGACACCGCCAAGGCATTGCTCTCGATGAAGTCACGACGAGGCTCGACCGCATCACCCATTAGGGTGTTGAAGATCTGGTCTGCGCCAATGGCGTCTTCGATGGTCACGCGCAGCATGCGACGCTGAGCAGGGTCCATGGTGGTTTCCCACAGCTGATCCGGGTTCATCTCGCCCAGACCTTTATAGCGCTGGATGGTATGACGCTTGGTGCTTTCCGCCATCAACCAGTCCAAGGCTTCCTTGAACTCCTTGACCTGCTTCTTGCGTTCGCCACGCTGAATGTAAGCACCGTCGTCCAGCAGGGTGCTCAGTTGCGCGCCGAGGGTGACTACGGTCTTGTAGTCGTTGCTGCCGAAGAAGTCGCGGTTAAAGGTGACGTAATTGGACAGGCCGTGGGAGATCAGTTCGACCTCTGGCAGCCATACGTTACGTTCGCGGTCTTCACGCAGGCTGGCTTTGTACACCAGGCCAGACTTCTCCACAGTACGCAGGCGCACTTCGTATTGGGCCAGCCAATCCTGCATGGCGGCGTGATCGCCCAACTGCTCCAGGCTCACGGCCGGCAGGTAGATGAAGTGCTCGGTCAGCTCCTGAGGGTACAGGCGCGACAAGCGCTTGAGCGTCTTCATGACCATACGGAAGTCGTTGACCAGGCGCTCCAGCGACTCACCCGAGATACCCGGCGCTTCGTCATTCAAGTGCAGGCTGGCATCTTCCAGGGCCGACTGCGTCATGTACTCTTCCATGGCGTCGTCGTCTTTGATGTATTGCTCTTGCTTGCCCTTTTTCACTTTGTACAACGGCGGCTGGGCGATGTAGATATAGCCACGCTCGATCAGCTCCGGCAACTGACGGAAGAAGAAGGTCAGCAACAGGGTACGGATGTGCGAACCGTCGACGTCAGCATCGGTCATGATGATGATGTTGTGGTAACGCAGCTTGTCGATGTTGTACTCATCGCGGCCAATACCGCAGCCCAATGCCGTGATCAAGGTGCCGACTTCCTGGGAGGAAATCATCTTGTCAAAGCGGGCCTTCTCAACGTTGAGGATCTTGCCCTTCAACGGCAGGATGGCCTGGGTGCGACGGTTACGGCCCTGCTTGGCGGAACCGCCAGCAGAGTCACCTTCCACCAGGTACAGTTCGGAGAGGGCAGGGTCCTTCTCCTGGCAGTCAGCCAGTTTGCCGGGCAAACCGGCAATATCCAGCGCGCCTTTACGACGGGTCATCTCACGGGCCTTACGTGCGGCTTCACGGGCACGTGCAGCATCGATCATCTTGCCGACAACCAGCTTGGCTTCGTTCGGGTTTTCCAACAGGAAGTCGGAGAAGTACTTACCCATTTCCTGTTCAACCGCGGTCTTCACTTCGGAAGACACCAGCTTGTCTTTGGTCTGGGAGCTGAACTTCGGATCCGGAACCTTGACCGAGATGATCGCCGTCAGGCCTTCACGAGCATCGTCACCGGTGGTGGCGACTTTGTGCTTCTTCGCCAATCCTTCCGCTTCGATGTAGGTGTTCAGGTTACGCGTCAACGCAGAACGGAAACCCACCAAGTGAGTACCGCCATCGCGCTGGGGAATGTTGTTGGTGAAGCACAACAGGTTCTCGTTGAAGCTGTCGTTCCACTGCAGGGCGATTTCCACGCCGATGCCGTCTTCACGCTGGATGTTGAAGTGGAACACCTGGTTGACCGCAGTCTTGTTGGTGTTCAGGTATTCAACAAAAGCACGCAGGCCGCCTTCGTACTTGAACAACTCTTCCTTGCCGCTGCGCTCATCCTTGAGGACGATGCCAACACCGGAGTTAAGGAAAGACAGTTCGCGAATCCGCTTGGCCAGGATGTCCCAGCTGAAGTGGATATTCTTGAAGGTCTCAGCCGATGGCTTGAAGTGGATCTGGGTACCGGTGGTTTCACTGTCACCAACGATTTTCATCGGTTCCTGTGGCACACCGTGGACGTAAGTCTGTTCCCAGATCTTGCCGCTACGGCGAACGGTGAGAATCAACTCTTCGGACAGAGCGTTCACTACCGACACACCTACACCGTGCAAACCGCCGGATACTTTATAGGAGTTGTCGTCGAATTTACCGCCGGCGTGGAGCACGGTCATGATGACCTCTGCCGCCGAAACGCCTTCTTCTTTGTGTACGTCTACCGGGATGCCACGACCGTTGTCACGCACGGTAATGGACTCATCCGGGTGGATGATAATGCTGATGTCGTCGCAGTGACCGGCCAGAGCTTCGTCGATGGAGTTATCGACCACCTCAAACACCATGTGGTGCAGACCGCTACCATCATCGGTGTCGCCAATGTACATACCGGGACGTTTGCGTACGGCATCCAAACCTTTCAGCACTTTAATGCTGGTCGAGTCGTACGTGTTTTCTTCGCTCATGCCTTCACTCCCGATGGTCGTGGGTCTGGGTGATACGGCCTTGTTCCACGTGGAACAAAGCGACTGGCGTTTCCGTCTGCCAGCCTTCCCTCAATAATTCGTGGTCTACACAGGTGATAAACACCTGGCAGCGTAAGTCTTCCAACAAGCGGCATAGCGAGCGGCGGTGCTGCTCATCGAGTTCCGACGGCAAGTCATCCACCAAATAAATACACTGACCGCGCCGAGCTTGGCTAACCAAGTGACCTTGCGCGATACGCAACGCACAGACCACCAACTTCTGCTGGCCGCGGGACAAGATATCCGCAGCATTGTGTGCACCTAATCTAAGGCGCAAATCAGCGCGCTGGGGGCCGGCCTGGGTGTGTCCGATTTGCTGATCCCGTTGCAAGGACGTTGCAAGCACTGCACTCAGCTCACGTTCTTTGTCCCAACCCCGGTAATAACTCAGCGTCAGCCCCTCGAGGTCCAATAACTCGCTCAAGGTCTGCTCAAAGACTGGTTTCAAGGCTTTGATATAGGCGCGGCGGTATTCATCTATTTCGTCGCTGGCCAGGCACAGTTCACGGTCCCAGGCTGCTTGCGAAGCGGCGTCAAGTGTACCATGCCGCAGCCATGAGTTCCGCTGCCGCAGGGCCTTCTGCAGGCGCTGCCAAGTGGCCATGAAACGTGGTTCCACGTGGAACACGCCCCAGTCGAGGAATTGCCGACGGATTTTCGGGGCCCCTTCCAACAATCGAAAGCTGTCGGGGTTGATCAGCTGCAACGGCAGGATCTCTGCCAACTGCGCTGCGCTGCGCGCATTTTGCCCGTCGATTCGGATCTGGAATTCGCCACCGCGATCACGTGATATCCCCAAACTGCTATGACCGCCCTCAGCCAGTTCCACTTGGCCGAAGACGGTGCAGGCCAATTGTTCGTACTGAATCACGGGTAGCAGGCGGGCGCTGCGAAAGGAACGCGCAAGCCCCAGCAGGTGGATAGCTTCCAGCACGCTGGTTTTACCACTGCCGTTGGCGCCATGGAGGATGTTGATGCGGGGGGAAGGAGAGAAGGTCACCGGGTGCAGATTGCGCACCGCGGTGACTGAGACGCGACTGAGGGACATCTAGCTTCTGCTGAGCATGATTACAGGCGCATCGGCATGACAACGTAAGCCGAGTCGTCGTTGTCGGATTCTTGCACCAGGGCGCTGCTGTTGGAGTCCGACAGGATCAGACGAACCTGTTCGGTGGTCATAACACCCAGCACGTCCAACAGGTAGCTCACGTTAAAGCCGATTTCCAGCGATGCGCCGTTGTAGTCGACACCCACTTCTTCTTCCGCCTCTTCCTGTTCCGGGTTGTTGGCCTGGATTTTCAGTTGGCCGTTGGCCAGTTGCAGGCGAATACCACGGTACTTTTCGTTGGACAGAATCGCGGTACGGCTGAAAGCTTCACGCAGAGCCTGACGATCACCGACCACCAACTTGTCGCCACCCTTGGGCAATACACGCTCGTAGTCCGGGAACTTGCCGTCGACCAGCTTGGAGGTGAAAGTGAACTCGCCGGTGGTCGCACGAATGTGGTGCTGGCCCAACACGATGCTGACGTTGCCGTCCGGCTCGGTGAGCAAGCGTGCCAGTTCAAGGATACCTTTGCGTGGAACGATCACCTGGTGACGATCCGGCTGACCGATATCGGCACGCATCGAGCACATCGCCAGACGGTGACCGTCGGTGGCGACGGCACGGATGATGCCTTCCGATACTTCCAGCAGCATACCGTTGAGGTAGTAACGCACGTCCTGCTGGGCCATGGCGAAGCTGGTGCGCTCGATCAAGCGACGCAGCTTGCTTTGCTCCAGGCTGCATGTCAGCGAGCCCGGGCCTTCTTCCACGGTAGGGAAATCATTGGCCGGCAAGGTCGACAGGGTGAAACGGCTGCGGCCTGCCTTGACCACCAACTTCTGCTCGTCCACCTTGATGTCGATCAGCGCATCGTTAGGCAGGCTTTTGCAGATATCCATCAGCTTGCGCGCTGGCACGGTGATCTCGCCCGGTTCGGCGGGCTCTTCGAGCTGGACGCGACCCACCAGTTCGACTTCCAGGTCGGTACCGGTCAAGGACAACTGTTGGCCCTCGACCACCAGTAATACGTTGGAAAGCACCGGCAAGGTCTGTCGGCGCTCGACGACGCCTGCGACCAGTTGCAGGGGTTTCAACAGGGCTTCGCGTTGAATGGTGAAATGCATGGTCTAGTCCCTTGCCTTAATAAGCTGCGCTGGTGTCATCACGTAGTCAGTGTACGCAGCAGGTTCTTGTAGTCCTCGCGAATATCCGCGTCGGATTCCTTAAGTTCATTGATCTTGCGGCATGCGTGCAAGACCGTGGTGTGGTCGCGTCCGCCAAACACATCACCGATTTCCGGCAGGCTGTGGTTGGTCAACTCCTTGGAGAGGGCCATGGCAACCTGGCGTGGACGTGCGACCGAGCGCGAACGGCGCTTGGAGAGCAGGTCGGAAATCTTGATCTTGTAGTACTCGGCCACGGTGCGCTGGATGTTATCCACACTCACCAGCTTGTCCTGCAAGGCCAACAAGTCTTTCAAGGACTCGCGAATCAGCTCGATGGTGATATCGCGGCCCATGAAGTGCGAGTGAGCGATGACCCGCTTGAGCGCGCCTTCCAGCTCACGCACGTTGGAACGGATGCGTTGGGCGATGAAGAACGCAGCATCGTGCGGCAGATCGACTTTAGCCTGATCGGCCTTCTTCATCAGGATCGCAACGCGGGTTTCCAGCTCCGGTGGCTCGACTGCAACGGTCAGGCCCCAGCCGAAACGCGACTTCAGACGTTCTTCCAGGCCTTCGATTTCCTTCGGGTAACGGTCACTGGTCAAGATGACCTGCTGGCCACCTTCGAGCAGGGCGTTAAAGGTGTGGAAGAACTCTTCCTGGGAACGTTCCTTACGGGCGAAGAACTGAATGTCATCGATCAACAAGGCATCAACGGAGCGGTAGAAACGCTTGAACTCGTTGATGGCGTTGAGCTGCAAGGCCTTGACCATGTCAGCCACGAAGCGCTCCGAATGCAGGTAAACCACCTTGGCATTCGGGTTCTTCTTTAATAGGTGGTTACCGACGGCATGCATCAAGTGCGTCTTACCCAAGCCCACGCCGCCATACAGGAAAAGCGGGTTGTAACCATGCTTGGGGTTATCGGCGACCTGCCAGGCGGCCGCTCGGGCCAGCTGGTTGGACTTGCCTTCGACAAAATTCTCGAAGGTAAACGTGCGGTTCAGGTAACTGGTGTGCTTTAGCGCGCCTTCTACCTGCACAGTACGCTGCTCGGAGCGCACAGGCGCCTGCTGGGAGCTGGCACCGGCCATCGGGTCAAAGCTGTCGCGGGACGGCTCCTCATTCTCTGGCGCATTTTTGCGCGACGACGGCATGGACGGCGCAGCTGTCGGTGCTGGTGCAGTGGCGACAGGCGCCACTGCGGACTGGGCTTGCGACGCGGCGGCGGCCAATGGTGCATTCGGCGCGGCGCGGGGAGCTGAGCTGCGCTTGCTGCCTATTAATAAGGAGAGAGCAGGCGCCAGACCGTTGCCATGTTCGTCGAGCAATTCGAGAACACGGCCCAGGTACTTCTCGTTGACCCAGTCGAGGACAAAACGATTGGGCGCATAGACGCGCAACTCGTCGCCTTCGGCTTCGACCTGTAGCGGACGGATCCAGGTGTTGAATTGCTGGGCAGGCAGCTCATCGCGCAAAAGCTCCACGCACTGCTGCCAAAGTTCCACTGACACGGATATCCCCTAAGTTGAAAGCCGGTGAGGCAAAAACAGCCGCCATTGTAGCGGCCAGCCGTCCACTTATCCACATGTAGGTTGCTCACAGGCCACCCAAAATCAATGCCTTAACCGCTAAAAAGGCGACCAGTGGTCTGTGTATAAGCTCTGTGGATAAACCCACCTAAGCTCGTTGTACAAGTGGGGTCGAAAGTCTGTGGGTAACCAGCCTGTGGATAACTAGCTGTTCCACACACAGCTTATCCGATAGCGCAGCACAGGCAGAGCACCGCTTCTCCCCCGTGTTGTCATTCTCTGTACAACACGTAGAACAAGGGCTAAAGGCAGTTATCCACAGATGATTGCGCCCCTAGCTTTTATAAGCTTTACAGAAAAGCTTTAAATAACTTCCTTCTTTATTTTTATATCTATGGCATGCCGGATGGAAGCCAAACGTGGAGAAAGGCGTCACGACCCCCTCGACATCTAATTAAAGGAAAAGCTGGTTGGAAATTGACCTAGAGGCTTGCTTTCTCTAGAATCGCCGGTCTCTTAAAACGGGGGCCATTCCGGCCCGTTGTGGACGAACCAGGTAACAACGCCATGAAACGTACTTTCCAACCAAGCACCATCAAACGCGCCCGTACTCACGGCTTCCGTGCTCGCATGGCTACCAAGAACGGCCGTGCTGTCCTGTCGCGTCGCCGCGCCAAAGGTCGTGCGCGTCTGGCAGTTTGATAATCCGGTACTGGTGGTGAGTCAGGACTTCAGTCGGGAAAAGCGTCTGCTAACCCCCCGGCATTTCAAGGCAGTCTTTGACTCCCCCACCGGCAAGGTTCCGGGGAAAAATCTCCTGCTCCTTGCGCGTAACAACGATCTTGATCACCCCCGTCTCGGGCTGGTGATCGGCAAGAAGAGCGTAAAGCTCTCCGTTGAGCGCAATCGCCTCAAGCGTCTGATGCGCGAATCGTTTCGCCTCCACCAGGACACTCTGGTTGGTTGGGATATTGTTATCGTCGCGCGCAAAGGCTTGGGTGATGTAGAAAACCCCGAATTGATTCAGCATTTCGGCAAGCTCTGGAAACGTTTGGCGCGTACCCACAAGCCAGCACCAGCAGTCAGCACCGAAACTGTAGGGGTAGACAGCCTTGATGCGTAAACTGGCAATCGTTCCGATCCAGTTTTATCGCTATGCCATTAGTCCTCTGATGGCCAGTCACTGTCGTTTCTACCCCAGTTGTTCCTGCTACGCGTTAGAGGCCATAGAAAATCATGGTCTTCTGCGCGGTGGCTGGCTGACCTTTCGTCGTTTAGGTCGCTGTCATCCGTGGAATCCCGGTGGTTATGACCCGGTTCCACCTATCCCTACCTCCCGTTCTTCTTCGATGGCCGAGTAATCATGGATATTAAACGCACAATCCTGATCGTCGCCCTGGCAATCGTGTCCTATGTCATGGTCCTTAAATGGAACCAGGACTACGGTCAGGCTGCCCTGCCGACTCAGAATGTTGCTACCAATCAGGCTGCGCCGGCTATTCCGGACACCCCGCTGGGTAACAATGCGTCCGCGAGTGCCGATGTTCCCAGCGCGAATGGCGAGACAAGTGCCCCGTTAGAAACGCCAGTGGTCACCAACAAAGACCTCATCCACGTGAAAACGGATGTGCTCGACCTGGCTATCGATCCACAAGGCGGTGATATCGCACAGCTGAAGCTGCCGCTTTATCCACGTCGCCAAGACCATCCGGATGTGCCGTTCCAACTGTTCGATAACGGTGGTGAACGTACTTATCTGGCGCAAAGCGGCCTGACCGGTACCAACGGTCCGGATGCGCGTGCTACCGGTCGTCCGGTTTATTCGACCGAGCAGAAGACTTATCAACTGGCAGACGGCCAGAACCAGTTGAACGTCGACCTGAAATTCAGCCTCGACGGCGTCAACTACATCAAGCGTTTCAGCTTTACCCGCGGTTTGTACGATTTGAAGGTCACTTACCTGATCGACAACACCAGCGACAAAGCCTGGAGCGGCAACCTGTTTGCCCAGCTCAAGCGTGACGCCAGCTCCGATCCGTCTTCCAGCACTGCCACTGGCACCGCGACTTATCTGGGCGCCGCCCTGTGGACAAGTAACGAGCCGTACAAAAAAGTGTCGATGAAAGATATCGACAAGGGCACGCTGAAAGAAACCGTCCAAGGTGGCTGGGTAGCGTGGCTGCAGCACTATTTCGTGACAGCCTGGATTCCGAACAAGGGTGACGCGAACCTGGTTCAAACCCGCAAGGACAGCCAGGGCAACTACATCATTGGCTTCACTGGCCCGGCGTTGACCGTCGCTCCAGGTGCCAAGGCTGAAACCAGCGCTACCCTGTACGCCGGTCCTAAAAGCCAGGCTGTGTTGAAAGAGTTGTCCCCAGGTCTGGAACTGACTGTGGATTACGGCTTCCTGTGGTTCATTGCCCAGCCGATCTTCTGGCTGTTGCAACATATCCACAGCATCGTCGGTAACTGGGGCTGGTCGATCATCTTCCTGACCATGCTGATCAAAGGGCTTTTCTTCCCTCTGTCGGCAGCCAGCTATAAGTCGATGGCGCGTATGCGTGCCGTGGCTCCGAAACTGGCCGCGCTGAAAGAACAACATGGTGATGACCGGCAGAAAATGTCGCAGGCCATGATGGAGCTGTACAAGAAAGAGAAGATCAACCCGCTGGGTGGATGCTTGCCGATTCTGGTACAGATGCCAGTGTTCCTCTCGCTTTACTGGGTACTCCTGGAAAGCGTGGAAATGCGCCAGGCGCCGTTCATGCTGTGGATAACTGACCTGTCTATCAAAGACCCGTTCTTTATCCTGCCGATCATCATGGGCGCGACCATGTTCATCCAGCAGCGTCTGAACCCACCCCCGCCGGATCCGATGCAGGCCAAGGTAATGAAAATGATGCCAATCATCTTCACCTTCTTCTTCCTGTGGTTCCCTGCTGGCTTGGTGCTGTACTGGGTGGTCAACAACGTGTTGTCGATCTCTCAACAGTGGTACATCACACGTAAAATCGAAGCGGCTACCAAAAAAGCCGAGGCGTAATTTACTCTGTGGATAACCACTCAAGACGCCCCCTAGTGGGGCGTTTTGCTTTCCGTCACTTTTGTTCTGGAACCTGCTGATGAGCGCACCTCGTGAAACCATCGCTGCTGTCGCCACCGCTCAAGGTCGAGGCGGCGTCGGTATCGTTCGAATTTCCGGGCCGTTGGCGGGCGTAGCAGCCAAGGCTATCAGCGGCCGGGAGCTGAAACCCCGTTATGCCCATTACGGCCAGTTCCTGGATGCCGACCAAAGCGTATTGGATGAGGGTCTGGCTATCTACTTTCCAGGGCCAAACTCGTTCACCGGTGAAGATGTCCTTGAATTACAAGGGCACGGTGGGCCTGTGGTGTTGGATATGCTGCTGCAGCGCTGCTTGCAATTGGGTTGCCGCCTGGCCAGACCCGGGGAATTCAGCGAACGCGCATTCTTGAACGATAAGCTCGACCTGGCCCAGGCCGAAGCCATCGCCGATTTGATCGAAGCCAGTTCTGCACAGGCTGCACGTAACGCATTGCGTTCATTGCAGGGGGCTTTTTCCCTGCGTGTGCATAACTTGACCGAGCAGTTGATCAGTCTGCGCATCTACGTCGAAGCCGCGATTGATTTTCCGGAAGAAGAAATCGACTTCCTGGCGGATGGCCATGTATTGGCGATGTTGGATAAAGTCCGTGATGAGTTATCCACAGTGCTGCGTGAAGCCGGGCAGGGCGCCTTGCTGCGCGATGGTATGACGGTGGTGATTGCCGGCCGGCCCAATGCCGGCAAGTCCAGTCTGCTCAATGCTCTGGCAGGGCGCGAGGCGGCCATCGTCACCGAGATCGCGGGCACTACCCGGGATATCTTGCGTGAACATATCCACATCGACGGTATGCCGCTGCACGTGGTGGACACCGCTGGTTTGCGCGACACCGACGACCAGGTGGAAAAGATCGGCGTGGAACGTGCGCTCAAGGCGATCAGCGAAGCCGATCGTGTGTTGCTGGTGGTGGATGCCACTGCACCGGAAGCTGTGGATCCTTTTGCCTTGTGGCCCGAATTCCTTGAACAACGGCCAGACCCGGCCAAAGTCACCTTGATCCGTAACAAGGCCGACCTTACGGGTGAAGCCATCGCCCTGGAAACCAGCGAAGATGGCCACGTCACTATCAGCTTGAGCGCGAAATCGGCCGGTGAGGGTCTGGAGTTGCTGCGCGAGCACCTTAAAGCCTGCATGGGCTACGAACAGACGTCGGAAAGCAGCTTCAGTGCACGGCGCAGGCACCTGGAAGCGCTGCGTCATGCCAGCGCGGCCTTGGAGCACGGGCGGGCCCAGCTGACCTTGGCGGGGGCTGGGGAGCTGCTGGCTGAAGATTTACGTCAAGCACAGCAACTGCTGGGAGAAATTACCGGCGCGTTCAGCTCGGACGATTTGCTGGGCAGGATCTTCTCCAGCTTCTGCATCGGTAAATAGACCTTCGTTGTCCACAGACAGGCCATTCGCGCCTGTCTGTTCAGCCCGATTCAGGGCAACCCAATCCATTTTTGACTGACCCGCCGAGCAATCGGTGTTTTTCCGTGCGCGCTATTCGCCTCGGCTGGTACTTTTTTGTGGATTAAGCCCTGTGAATAACCGCGCCTGTGCCCAGTTGATAACAGGGCCTGAAACCTGAGTAAAAACCCCTCTGTGGATAACCACCTGTTTAATCCACAGGCTTAAAGCACTTATCCAAGGGACTCATTGGCACATGACCACAGGCTTTTGAATCTCTGTACACATTGTAAATAAAGGCCTACAGCAATCTATCCACAGAAAGGTGGTTCAGTATAAATAAACATAAAAACAAAGATTTAATAAATTTCTCTCTTTTAATTTCTATTGTCTGTGATTCATCCACAGCTGGTTAAATTTTGTGCAAAGGGTTCTTTAGGAAGGCCTAAGTCCCTATACTTGCCCGCAAAGCTCTAAAACCCTTTCAACAAACAATTCCTGATTACCTACATAAGCAGGCACGAGGTGCGTGGTGGATTTCCCTTCCCGTTTTGAAGTGATCGTCATCGGCGGCGGTCATGCCGGTACCGAGGCAGCACTGGCGTCAGCACGCATGGGCGTAAAAACCCTGTTGCTGACGCACAACGTGGAAACCCTCGGTGCCATGAGTTGCAACCCCGCGATTGGCGGGATTGGCAAAAGCCATCTGGTCAAGGAAATCGATGCCCTTGGCGGCGTGATGGCCATGGCCACCGACAAAGGTGGTATTCAGTTTCGTGTGCTCAACAGCCGCAAAGGCCCGGCCGTGCGTGCAACGCGTGCCCAGGCCGACCGTATCCTGTACAAGGCAGCGGTACGGGAAACCCTGGAAAACCAGCCGAACCTGTGGATATTTCAGCAGGCAGCCGATGACCTGATCGTCGAACAGGACCAGGTACGCGGTGTTGTCACTCAAATGGGCCTGCGTTTCTTCGCAGAATCCGTAGTACTAACCACCGGCACCTTCCTGGGTGGGCTTATCCACATCGGTATGCAGAACTATTCCGGTGGTCGCGCTGGCGATCCGCCGTCGATTGCTCTGGCAAAACGCCTGCGGGAATTGCCGCTGCGGGTCGGTCGCCTGAAAACCGGGACCCCGCCACGTATTGACGGGCGTTCTGTGGATTTTTCGGTGATGACCGAACAAGCCGGCGATACGCCGATTCCGGTCATGTCGTTCATGGGCTCCAAGGAACAGCACCCGAAACAGGTGAGTTGCTGGATCACCCACACCAACGCCCGTACCCACGAAATCATTGCTGCGAACCTTGATCGTTCGCCGATGTATTCCGGGGTGATCGAAGGCATTGGCCCGCGTTATTGCCCGTCGATCGAAGACAAGATCCACCGCTTTGCCGACAAGGAAAGCCACCAGGTCTTTATCGAGCCGGAAGGGTTGACCACCCACGAGTTGTATCCGAACGGAATTTCCACTTCGCTGCCGTTCGACGTGCAAATCCAGATCGTGCAGTCGATTCGCGGTATGGAAAACGCGCACATCGTGCGTCCGGGCTACGCCATCGAGTACGACTACTTCGACCCGCGCGACCTGAAATACAGCCTGGAAACCAAAGTGATCGGCGGCCTGTTCTTCGCCGGCCAAATCAACGGCACCACCGGTTATGAAGAAGCCGGCGCCCAAGGTTTGCTGGCCGGGACCAACGCAGCATTGCGTGCACAGGGCAAAGACAGCTGGTGTCCGCGTCGCGATGAGGCCTACATCGGCGTATTGGTCGACGACCTGATTACCTTGGGTACCCAGGAACCGTACCGGATGTTCACATCTCGGGCGGAATACCGTCTGATCCTGCGCGAAGACAACGCCGACCTGCGCTTGACCGAAAAAGGTCGCGAGCTGGGCCTGGTCGATGACGCCCGCTGGGCGGCCTTCTGCAAAAAACGCGAAAGCATCGCGCTCGAAGAACAGCGTCTGAAAAGTACCTGGGTTCGCCCGGGCACGGAGCAGGGCGACGCCATTGCGGAAAAATTCGGCACGCCGTTGACCCATGAGTACAACTTGCTCAACCTGCTTTCCCGTCCGGAAATCGACTACGCTGGTCTGGTCGAAGTGACTGGCCACGGCGCAGAAGACCCACAGGTTGCCGAACAGGTTGAAATCAAGACCAAATACGCAGGCTACATTGATCGCCAGCAGGACGAGATCGCCCGGCTGCGCGCCAGTGAAGACACCAAGCTGCCTGTGGATATCGACTACACCGGGATTTCCGGGTTGTCGAAAGAAATTCAAAGCAAGCTGGGGATAACTCGGCCGGAAACCCTCGGGCAGGCTTCACGTATCCCAGGCGTCACCCCGGCAGCCATCTCGCTGTTGATGATTCATTTGAAAAAACGCGGCGCGGGCCGTCAGTTGGAGCAAAGCGCTTGAGTTCGTTGGTCACCTCGCAACACGCCGAAGAGTTATCCACAGGAGCGCGCCAGTTGGGCGTGGCCCTGACCGAAGCCCAGCATGAGCTACTGCTGGGCTACCTGGCCCTGTTGATCAAGTGGAACAAGGCTTACAACCTGACCGCAGTACGTGACCCAGACGAGATGGTGTCGCGACATTTGCTCGACAGCCTCAGCGTGATGCCGTTTATCGAAAATGGCCGTTGGCTCGATGTGGGCAGCGGCGGCGGCATGCCTGGCATTCCGTTGGCGATCCTGTTTCCCGAGTCCCACGTGACCTGCCTGGACAGCAACGGCAAGAAAACCCGCTTCCTGACCCAGGTCAAACTCGAACTCAAGCTGGATAACCTGCAAGTTATCCACAGTCGTGTCGAAGCATTCACGCCTGAACTGCCTTTCAACGGGATTGTGTCCCGGGCGTTCAGCAGCATGGAGAACTTCAGCAACTGGACGCGCCACCTGGGCGGCCGTGATACCCGCTGGTTGGCAATGAAGGGCGTTCATCCAAGCGACGAGCTGTTAGCATTGCCGGCAGACTTCCACCTCGATAGCGAACACGCCTTGGCCGTACCTGGTTGCCAAGGCCAACGCCATCTGCTGATACTGCGCCGCACGGCATGATTGGGAACACAAGCAAGAATGGCTAAGGTATTCGCGATAGCGAACCAGAAAGGTGGCGTGGGTAAAACCACCACCTGTATCAACCTCGCAGCATCCCTGGTCGCGACCAAGCGTCGGGTGCTGCTGATCGATCTCGATCCACAGGGCAACGCCACCATGGGTAGCGGTGTGGATAAACACGGCCTGGAAAACTCGGTCTACGATTTGCTGATTGGCGAATGCGACCTGGCCCAGGCCATGCACTATTCCGAGCACGGCGGTTACCAACTGCTGCCGGCCAACCGCGATCTGACCGCGGCGGAAGTGGTGCTGCTGGAAATGCAGATGAAAGAAAGCCGTCTGCGCAGCGCCCTGGCGCCCATTCGCGACAACTACGATTACATTTTGATCGACTGCCCACCGTCGCTGTCGATGCTTACGCTTAACGCCCTGGTGGCCGCCGATGGGGTCATTATCCCCATGCAGTGCGAGTACTTCGCTCTCGAAGGCTTGAGCGACCTTGTGGATAACATCAAGCGGATCGCCGAGTTGCTCAACCCGAACCTGAAAGTCGAAGGCCTGCTGCGTACGATGTATGACCCGCGCCTGAGCCTGATGAACGATGTTTCGGCGCAGCTCAAGGAACACTTCGGTGACCAGCTGTACGACACCGTGATTCCACGCAACATCCGCCTGGCCGAAGCGCCAAGCTATGGCATGCCCGCGCTGGCGTACGACAAATCCTCGCGCGGCGCCATTGCCTACCTGGCGTTGGCTGGCGAGATGGTTCGCCGCCAACGCCGCAATTCACGCACCGCTGCAGCCCAGCCAACTTAAGGAATCCCCATGGCCGTCAAGAAACGAGGTCTCGGACGTGGACTGGATGCACTGTTGAGTGGTCCGACCGTCACATCGCTTGAAGAACAAGCGGTGCAGGCCGAGGAGCGCGAGCTGCAGCACTTGCCGCTGGACCTGATCCAGCGCGGCAAATACCAGCCACGTCGGGACATGGACCCCCAGGCCTTGGAAGAACTGTCCAACTCGATCAAGGCCCAGGGCGTGATGCAGCCCATCGTGGTGCGCCCCATTGGCGGCGGCCGCTTTGAGATCATCGCCGGGGAGCGCCGCTGGCGTGCCAGCCAGCAGGCCGGCAAGGAGACCATCCCGGCGATGGTGCGCGATGTGCCGGATGAAACCGCGATCGCCATGGCGTTGATCGAGAATATTCAGCGTGAAGACCTCAACCCGATCGAAGAAGCGATTGCGTTGCAGCGTTTGCAGCAGGAATTCCAGCTCACCCAGCAACAAGTGGCCGAGGCAGTGGGCAAGTCCCGCGTCACCGTGTCCAACTTGTTGCGTTTGATCGCGCTGCCGGAAGTGATCAAGACCATGTTGTCCCACGGCGACCTGGAAATGGGCCATGCCCGTGCGTTGCTCGGTTTGCCGGAAAATCAACAGGTTGAAGGGGCGCGACACGTTGTCGCACGAGGCCTGACCGTACGTCAGACCGAGGCGCTGGTGCGCCAGTGGCTGAGCGGCAAACCTGCACCGGTCGAAACCGCCAAACCTGATCCGGATATCGCGCGACTTGAGCAGCGCCTGGCCGAGCGCCTGGGCTCTGCGGTGCAAATTCGTCACGGCAAGAAGGGCAAAGGGCAATTGGTCATCGGATATAACTCCCTTGACGAGCTTCAAGGCGTCCTTGCCCACATCCGCTGAAACATTTGCTTATGTAGCGCGTGATCGGAAATCACTCCCCGACAGTTGAATAGGGGCTGAACCGCCCCTATACTCTGCGCGCATTTTGTCGGCACAAATTATGCCAAGTTATTGATTTCCGGCAGCCGACCATTGAGGAGCAAGAGTGATGGAAACCCGCACGCCAAACACGTTGCCGTTCCATCGCTTGGCTGTTTTTCCGGTTTTACTGGCTCAATTTGTCATTTTGCTGATCGCCGCATTGGCGCTTTGGTATTGGCATGGAGTCGTAGCCGGGTATTCAGGACTCTGCGGAGGCCTGATAGCCTTGCTGCCCAATATGTATTTTGCTCACAGGGCCTTTCGGTTTTCCGGCGCCCGAGCAGCCCAGGCTATTGTCCGGTCTTTTTATGCCGGCGAGGCGGGGAAACTGATTTTGACGGCAGTGCTGTTTGCACTGACCTTTGCAGGTGTGAAGCCATTGGCGCCGCTGGCTGTATTCGGCGTCTTCGTGTTGACCCAACTGGTCAGCTGGTTCGCTCCCCTGCTAATGAAAACAAGACTTTCGAAACCTTAGGGCGTTTGAGGCAACCATGGCAGAAACAACCGCTTCGGGCTATATCCAGCACCACTTGCAGAACCTGACCTTCGGTCAGCTTCCTAATGGCGGCTGGGGCTTTGCCCACACCGCAGCAGAAGCCAAAGAAATGGGGTTCTGGGCTTTCCACCTGGATACTCTGGGTTGGTCGGTCGCATTGGGTCTGATCTTCGTCCTGATTTTCCGCATGGCGGCAAAGAAGGCGACTTCCGGTCAGCCAGGTGCTTTGCAGAACTTCGTTGAAGTATTGGTCGAATTCGTCGATGGCAGCGTGAAAGACAGCTTCCATGGCCGTAGCCCGGTGATTGCACCGCTGGCACTGACCATCTTCGTCTGGGTGTTCCTGATGAACGCCGTCGACCTGATTCCGGTGGACTGGATTCCTCAGTTGGCCATGGCGATCTCCGGCGACCCGCACATTCCATTCCGCGCCGTATCCACCACTGACCCGAACGCCACACTGGGCATGGCTCTGTCGGTATTCGCGCTGATCATTTTCTACAGCATCAAGGTCAAGGGCATCGGCGGCTTCATCGGCGAACTGACCCTGCACCCGTTCGGCAGCAAGAACATCTTCGTTCAAGCCCTGCTGATCCCGGTGAACTTCCTGCTGGAATTCGTCACCCTGATCGCCAAGCCGATTTCCCTGGCTCTGCGACTGTTCGGCAACATGTATGCCGGCGAGCTGGTGTTCATTCTGATCGCTGTGATGTTTGGCAGCGGCCTGCTCTGGCTTAGCGGCCTGGGCGTAGTTCTGCAGTGGGCGTGGGCTGTGTTCCACATCCTGATCATTACCCTGCAGGCCTTCATCTTCATGATGCTGACCATCGTCTACCTGTCGATGGCGCACGAAGAGAACCATTAAGACCAGTCTCGACTAGTCTGATGTCCTTCCCGGTCAAACGGGAAGGTGGCCCAACAGGGCTATGAAACGATTTGTTTTACCGCTTTAAAATCTAAAAAACCTAAACCATACGACGTAAAAGTCGGGAGGAAAGATGGAAACTGTAGTTGGTCTAACCGCTATCGCTGTTGCACTGTTGATCGGCCTGGGCGCCCTGGGTACTGCCATTGGTTTCGGCCTGCTGGGCGGCAAATTCCTGGAAGGCGCAGCGCGTCAGCCAGAAATGGTCCCAATGCTGCAAGTTAAAATGTTCATCGTCGCCGGCCTGCTCGACGCCGTGACCATGATCGGCGTTGGTATCGCACTGTTCTTCACCTTCGCGAACCCCTTCGTTGGTCAACTCGCTGGCTAATCACTCGACGTTTCGAGTGATTGGGGTGATGGACAACGAATGAGCGAGGTGTTGGCGTGAACATTAATGCAACCCTGATTGGCCAATCCGTTGCGTTCTTCATTTTTGTAGTGTTTTGCATGAAGTTCGTGTGGCCTCCGGTCATCGCGGCTTTGCACGAACGTCAGAAGAAGATCGCGGATGGTTTGGACGCTGCCAGCCGTGCAGCTCGCGACCTGGAGTTGGCCCACGAGAAAGTGGGTCAGCAACTGCGCGAAGCTAAAGCACAGGCAGCCGAGATCATTGAGCAAGCCAAGAAACGCGGTAACCAGATCGTCGAAGAGGCTGTTGAAAAAGCCCGCGTCGAAGCTGACCGTGTGAAGGCTTCGGCTCATGCCGAGATCGAACAGGAACTGAACGGTGTCAAAGACGCGCTGCGTGCCCAACTGGGTGCTCTGGCCGTTGGCGGTGCTGAGAAGATCCTCGGTGCCACAATCGATCAAAACGCGCACGCGGAGCTGGTTAACAAACTGGCTGCTGAAATTTAAGCGAGGGCGATCATGGCAGAACTGACCACGTTGGCCCGACCTTACGCTAAGGCAGCCTTCGAGCACGCCCAGGCCCACCAGCAGCTGGCCTCTTGGTCAGCCATGCTCGGCCTGGCTGCAGCAGTGTCGCAAGACGACACCATGCAGCGCGTGCTCAAGGCCCCGCGCCTGACGAGCGCAGACAAGGCCGCCACTTTTATTGAAGTGTGCGGCGACAAGTTTGATGTGAAGGTGCAGAACTTCATCCACGTCATTGCCGAAAACGACCGTCTCCCGCTGTTGCCGGAGATCGCCGCTCTGTTCGACCTGTACAAGGCCGAAGCAGAGAAATCGGTAGACGTTGAAGTGACCAGTGCTTTCGCATTGAACCAAGAACAGCAAGACAAACTCGCCAAGGTTCTCAGTGCACGACTCAATCGGGAAGTGCGCCTGCAAGCTTCGGAGGACGCATCGCTTATTGGTGGTGTTGTTATCCGTGCCGGCGACCTGGTTATCGATGGCTCGATTCGCGGCAAAATCGCGAAACTTGCCGAAGCATTGAAATCTTGAGTTTGAAGGGGCAGCAGAGCAATGCAGCAACTCAATCCTTCCGAAATAAGTGAAATTATCAAGGGCCGCATCGACAAGCTCGATGTGACCTCCCAAGCCCGTAACGAAGGCACTGTCGTCAGCGTATCTGACGGCATCGTGCGGATTCACGGTCTGGCCGACGTCATGTACGGCGAGATGATCGAGTTTCCGGGCGGCGTCTACGGTATGGCCCTCAACCTGGAGCAAGACTCCGTAGGTGCCGTTGTATTGGGCGCATACACCAGTCTGGCTGAAGGCATGAGCGCCAAGTGCACAGGCCGCATCCTGGAGGTTCCGGTTGGTAAGGAACTGCTGGGTCGCGTAGTCGACGCACTGGGTAATCCTGTTGACGGTAAAGGTCCACTGGGCAACACCGAGACCGACGCGGTCGAGAAAGTTGCTCCAGGCGTGATCTGGCGTAAGTCGGTAGACCAGCCTGTACAGACTGGCTACAAGGCTGTCGACGCCATGATCCCAGTCGGCCGTGGCCAGCGTGAGCTGATCATCGGTGACCGTCAGATCGGTAAAACCGCTCTGGCGATCGACGCGATCATCAACCAGAAAGACAGCGGCATTTTCTGCGTCTACGTAGCGATCGGTCAGAAGCAATCGACTATCGCCAACGTGGTTCGCAAGCTGGAAGAAAACGGCGCCCTGGCCAACACGATCATCGTGGCTGCCAGTGCTTCGGAATCTCCTGCGCTGCAATTCCTGGCACCGTACTCCGGTTGCACCATGGGTGAATTCTTCCGCGACCGCGGTGAAGACGCGCTGATCGTTTATGACGATCTGTCCAAGCAAGCAGTGGCTTACCGCCAGATTTCCCTGCTGCTGCGCCGTCCACCAGGCCGTGAAGCTTACCCAGGCGACGTGTTCTATCTCCACTCCCGTCTGCTTGAGCGCGCATCCCGCGTTTCCGAAGAGTACGTAGAGAAGTTCACCAATGGCGCAGTGACCGGCAAAACCGGTTCCCTGACCGCACTGCCGATCATCGAAACCCAGGCTGGCGACGTTTCAGCGTTCGTTCCGACCAACGTGATTTCCATCACCGACGGTCAGATCTTCCTGGAATCGGCCATGTTCAACTCAGGCATCCGCCCTGCAGTGAACGCCGGTGTTTCGGTATCCCGTGTGGGTGGTGCCGCTCAGACCAAGATCATCAAGAAGCTCTCCGGTGGTATCCGTACCGCTCTGGCTCAGTACCGTGAACTGGCAGCATTTGCCCAGTTCGCTTCTGACCTGGACGAAGCGACCCGTAAGCAACTTGAGCATGGTCAGCGCGTTACCGAGCTGATGAAGCAGAAGCAATACGCCCCAATGTCGATCGCTGACATGGCGTTGTCGCTGTATGCCGCTGAGCGTGGGTTCCTGACCGACGTTGAAATCGCCAAGGTCGGCAGCTTTGAACAAGCGCTGATTGCTTACTTCAACCGCGATCACGCCGAATTGATGGCGAAGATCAACGTGAAGGGTGACTTCAATGACGATATCGACGCTGGCATGAAAGCCGGTATCGAGAAGTTCAAGGCCACCCAAACCTGGTAAGCCGCAGCGGGAGCCGCAAGGCTCCCGCTTGCTAACCTGATAGGTGTTACATGGCAGGCGCAAAAGAGATTCGCAGTAAGATTGCGAGCATCAAAAGCACGCAAAAAATTACCAGCGCCATGGAAAAAGTGGCGGTCAGCAAAATGCGCAAGGCACAAATGCGCATGGCTGCTAGCCGTCCTTATGCGGAGCGTATCCGCCAGGTAATTGGGCATCTGGCCAACGCCAACCCGGAATACCGCCACCCGTTCATGATCGAGCGCGCCGTCAAGCGTGCAGGTTATGTGGTAGTGAGCAGTGACCGTGGTTTGTGTGGTGGTCTGAATACCAACCTGTTCAAGGCCCTGGTCAAGGACATGGCGGTAAACCGCGAAAACGGCGTCGAGATTGATCTGTGTGTTGTTGGTAGCAAGGGTGCGGCCTTTTTCCGCAACTTCGGCGGTAACGTCGTTGCAGCTATCAGCCACCTGGGTGAAGAGCCGTCGATCAATGATTTGATCGGCAGTGTGAAGGTGATGCTGGATGCGTACCTGGAAGGCCGTATTGACCGCCTCTCCGTGGTATCCAACAAGTTCATCAACACCATGACCCAGCAGCCAACCGTGGAGCAATTGATTCCACTGGTGGCGACCCCGGATCAGGAACTCAAGCACCACTGGGACTACCTCTACGAACCAGACGCCAAAGAGCTGCTTGACGGCTTGATGGTGCGCTACGTGGAGTCGCAGGTGTACCAGGCGGTGGTCGAGAACAACGCAGCTGAACAAGCGGCGCGGATGATCGCGATGAAAAACGCTACCGATAACGCCGGTGATCTGATCAGCGATTTGCAGCTGATCTACAACAAGGCGCGTCAGGCTGCGATCACCCAAGAGATCTCGGAAATCGTCGGCGGCGCTGCCGCGGTTTAACGGTTCAAATATTCAGAGGATCCAGCTATGAGTAGCGGACGTATCGTTCAAATCATCGGCGCCGTTATCGACGTGGAATTTCCACGCGACAGCGTACCGAGCATCTACAACGCGCTGAAAGTACAAGGCGCGGAAACTACCCTGGAAGTTCAGCAGCAGCTGGGCGACGGCGTAGTTCGTACCATTGCGATGGGTTCCACCGAAGGCTTGAAGCGCGGTCTGGACGTTGTCGACACTGGCGCTGCCATCTCCGTACCGGTCGGTAAAGCGACCCTGGGCCGGATCATGGACGTACTGGGCAACCCGATCGACGAAGCTGGCCCGATCGCTACCGAAGAGCGCTGGGGCATTCACCGCGCAGCACCTTCGTTCGCAGAACAAGCAGGCGGCAACGACCTGCTGGAAACCGGCATCAAGGTTATCGACCTGGTTTGCCCGTTCGCCAAGGGCGGTAAAGTCGGTCTGTTCGGTGGTGCCGGTGTAGGCAAGACCGTAAACATGATGGAACTGATCCGTAACATCGCCATCGAGCACAGCGGTTATTCCGTGTTCGCAGGTGTGGGTGAGCGTACTCGTGAGGGTAACGACTTCTACCACGAGATGAAGGACTCCAACGTTCTGGACAAAGTGGCACTGGTTTACGGTCAGATGAACGAGCCGCCGGGAAACCGTCTGCGCGTAGCCCTGACTGGCCTGACCATGGCCGAGAAGTTCCGTGACGAAGGTAACGACGTTCTGCTGTTCGTCGACAACATCTACCGTTACACCCTGGCCGGTACTGAAGTATCCGCACTGCTGGGCCGTATGCCTTCGGCAGTAGGTTACCAGCCGACCCTGGCTGAAGAGATGGGCGTTCTGCAAGAACGTATCACTTCGACCAAGGAAGGTTCGATCACCTCGATCCAAGCGGTATACGTACCTGCGGATGACTTGACCGACCCGTCGCCAGCCACCACCTTCGCCCACTTGGACGCTACCGTCGTTCTGTCCCGTGACATCGCATCCCTGGGTATCTACCCAGCGGTCGATCCACTCGACTCGACGTCGCGCCAGCTGGACCCGAACGTGATCGGCCAGGAGCACTACGACACCGCTCGCGGCGTTCAGTACGTGCTGCAGCGCTACAAAGAACTGAAGGACATCATTGCGATCCTGGGTATGGACGAGCTGTCGGAAGCCGACAAGCAGTTGGTAAACCGTGCTCGTAAGATCCAGCGTTTCTTGTCGCAGCCGTTCTTCGTGGCTGAAGTCTTCACCGGTGCCTCGGGTAAATACGTTTCCCTGAAAGACACCATTGCTGGCTTCAAAGGCATCCTCAACGGTGACTACGACCACCTGCCAGAACAAGCGTTCTACATGGTCGGCGGCATCGAAGAAGCGATCGAGAAAGCCAAGAAACTGTAATCCTGGCGCCCGGAAACGGGCGCTCATCAGGTTGAGGCAATCAGATGGCTATGACAGTCCATTGCGATATCGTCAGCGCGGAAGGGGAAATTTTCTCCGGTCTGGTCGAGTTTGTAACAGCGCACGGTGACCTGGGTGATCTTGGTATCGCCATGGGTCACGCCCCGCTGATCACAAGCTTGAAGCCAGGTCCGATCACTCTGACCAAGCAAGGCGGGGAACGTGAGGTGTTTTACATCTCCGGTGGTTTCCTCGAGGTTCAGCCGAACATGGTCAAGGTACTTGCCGACACCGTGCAACGTGCTGGCGACCTGGATGAAGCCTCCGCTCAGGAAGCCGTCAAGGCTGCCGAGAAGGCGCTGAACGAAAAAGGCGCAGACTTCGACTACAGCGCTGCTGCAGTCCGTCTGGCCGAGGCCGCAGCCCAGCTGCGTACTCTCCAGCAGATCCGCAAGAAGTAAGCGGCCACGCCGTTTTGCTTGATGCGTGATTGATTAAAAAGGGTAGCCTCGGCTACCCTTTTTCTTTTTTGCAAAACACTTCTTTGGTCTGAACCCGGACCGCCCAGGATTGGTAGCCATTCATGTCTCTTGAAATCGTTATTCTCGCCGCAGGCCAGGGCACCCGCATGCGTTCAGCCCTGCCCAAGGTACTGCACCCGGTCGCGGGCAACTCCATGCTGGGTCATGTTATCCACAGCGCCCGCCAGTTGGACCCACAACGTATTCATGTGGTGATTGGCCACGGTGCAGACGTGGTCCGTGAGCGTCTGGCTGCGGACGATCTGAATTTCGTATTGCAAGACAAGCAGCTGGGCACCGGCCACGCGACCGCGCAGGCTGTGCCTTTCATCACCGCGGACACGGTATTGATCCTCTACGGCGATGTCCCGCTGATTGAAGTGGAAACCTTGCAACGCCTGCTCAAGCACGTGGTGCCTGGCCAGATGGGCCTGCTGACCGTTGAGCTGGATGACCCTACGGGCTACGGCCGCATTGTGCGCAACGCCGACGGCAAGGTGGCTGCCATCGTTGAACACAAAGATGCCAGCGAAGCCCAGCGCGCGATTACTGAAGGCAACACCGGCATTCTCGCGGTGCCTGCCAACAAGCTCGCCGACTGGATGAGCCGCCTGTCCAACAACAACGCCCAGGGCGAGTATTACCTCACCGACGTCATCGAGATGGCCGTCAGCGATGGCCTGCTGGTCGCCACCGAGCAGCCCCACCACCCGATGGAAGTGCAGGGCGCCAACGACCGCAAGCAACTGGCAGAGCTGGAACGTCACTATCAACTGCGCGAAGGCCTGCGCCTGATGGCCCAGGGCGTGACCCTGCGAGACCCGGCGCGTTTCGATGTACGTGGCGAAGTGACGGTGGGCCGCGACATCCTGATTGATATCAACGTGATCCTCGAAGGCCGCGTGATCATTGAAGACGGTGTGGTCATCGGCCCGAACTGCGTGATCAAGGACAGCACCTTGCGCAAAGGTGTGGTGGTCAAGGCCAACAGCCATATCGACGGTGCGGTGATGGGCGAGGGCAGCGATGCCGGGCCGTTTGCGCGCTTGCGTCCGGGTAGCGAGCTGGGAGCCAAGGCCCATGTGGGTAACTTTGTCGAACTGAAAAACGCTCACCTGGGCGAAGGCGCCAAAGTCGGCCACCTGACATACCTGGGCGATGCCGCCATCGGCGCACGCACCAATATTGGTGCCGGCACCATCACCTGCAACTATGACGGTGCCAACAAGCACCAGACCACCATTGGTGAAGACGTGTTCATCGGCTCCAATAACTCGCTGGTTGCTCCTGTAACCATCGGTGATGGTTCCAACACCGCAGCGGGCTCGACCATCAACCAGGATGTGGATAAGTCCCAACTGGCCGTTGCCCGTGCTCGCCAACGCAACATCGACGGCTGGAAACGCCCGGTCAAAATCAAGAAGAGCTGAGTTATCCACAACTCGATAGGTTGAGACTCACTCCTGTGGGAGCTGGCTTGCCTGCGATAGCGGCGTTCCAGGCAACATTACTGTTGACTGTCTGACCGCTATCGCAGGCAAGCCAGCTCCCACAGTTGTTTTGTGCAATGCCGAACGCTTTGCAAAAATTTTCTCCGCCCCTTGACGATCTTTCGCTAATAGGTTTTGATTGCCTTCGTTATCTTTCGAAACGAAACTTACCACTACCATGTCGAAACGAAACACCCCCCAACGACGCCACAATATCCTCACCTTGCTCAACGAACAGGGCGAAGTCAGCGTGGACGAGTTGGCCAAGCATTTCGAAACTTCGGAAGGGACCATCCGCAAGGACCTTGCTGCCCTCGAAAGTAACGGCTTGCTCCTGCGTCGCTATGGCGGCGCAATCACCATGCCCCAAGAGCTGGTGGGCGACGCTGCCCAGCCCATTTCGGCCTACAAGCGCGCCATTGCCCGTGCGGCCGTGAAGCGTTTGCGTGAACATGCGCGCATCATCATCGACAGCGGCAGCCCCACCGCCGCGATGATTCCTGAACTGGGCCATCAACCGGGCCTGGTGGTGATGACCAACTCCCTGAACGTGGCCCGCGCCTTGAGCGAATTGGAACACGAGCCCGTGCTGTTGATGACCGGCGGCACTTGGGACCCGCATTCGGACTCGTTCCAGGGGCAGGTCGCCGAGCAGGTCCTGCGTTCTTACGACTTTGATCAGTTGTTCATCGGCGCCGATGGCATCGATCTGCAGCGCGGCACCACCACCTTCAACGAGCTGCTGGGCTTGAGCCGTGTGATGGCCGAGGTCGCCCGTGAAGTGGTGGTGATGGTCGAATCCGACAAGATCGGCCGCAAGATTCCCAACCTGGAGCTGCCCTGGAGCAGCGTCCATACCCTTATTACCGATGATCGCCTGCCGCTTGAGGCCCGCGACCAGATCCAAGCCCGCGGCATTACGCTGATATGCGCGGCAATCATCTAGGAGAAACACCATGTGTGGAATTGTTGGCGCAGTCGCCGAACGTAACGTTACTGCCATCCTGATCGAAGGCCTCAAGCGCCTCGAATACCGCGGCTACGATAGCGCCGGTGTGGCCGTCTTCACTAACGCCGGCAAGCTGGAGCGCATGCGCCGCCCGGGCAAGGTCAGCGAGTTGGACCAGGCCCTGGCCGGTGAGCCGCTGGTAGGTCGCTTAGGGATCGCCCACACCCGTTGGGCCACCCACGGTGCACCGTGCGAGCGTAACGCTCACCCGCACTTCTCTGGCGACCTGGCGGTGGTGCACAACGGCATCATCGAAAACCATGAAGTGCTGCGTGAACAACTCAAGGGCCTGGGCTACGTCTTCACCTCGGACACCGACACCGAAGTGATCGCCCACTTGCTCAACCACAAGCTCAAGGACCATAGCGATCTGACCACCGCCCTTAAGGCCACGGTCAAGGAGCTGCACGGCGCCTACGGCCTGGCCGTGATCAGCGCCAGCCAGCCTGACCGCGTCGTGGCGGCCCGCAGCGGTAGCCCATTGGTAATCGGCCTGGGCCTGGGTGAGAACTTCCTCGCGTCCGACCAACTGGCCCTGCGCCAGGTGACCGACCGCTTCATGTACCTGGAAGAAGGCGACATTGCCGACATCCGCCGTGAAAGCGTGCAGATCTGGGACGTGAACGGTCAGTCCGTCGAGCGCGAAGCCGTGCAATACCGTGATGGCGCTGAAGCCGCCGACAAAGGCGAGTTCCGCCACTTCATGCTCAAGGAGATCCACGAGCAGCCGTCCGTGGTACAGCGCACCCTGGAAGGTCGCCTGAGCCAGAACCAAGTATTGGTCAACGCTTTCGGCCCGCAAGCCGCCGAACTGTTCGCCAAAGTGCGCAATGTGCAGATCGTCGCCTGTGGTACCAGCTACCACGCCGGTATGGTGGCGCGTTACTGGTTGGAAGAACTGGCCGGCATCCCGTGCCAGGTCGAAGTCGCCAGCGAGTTCCGCTATCGCAAGGTGGTGGTGCAGCCCGACACCCTGTTTGTGACCATTTCCCAGTCCGGCGAAACCGCCGACACCCTGGCCGCCCTGCGCAATGCCAAGGAACTGGGTTTCCTCGGCAGCCTGGCGATCTGTAACGTCAGCATCAGCTCCCTGGTGCGTGAATCCGACCTGACCCTGCTGACCCAGGCCGGTCGTGAAATCGGCGTCGCCTCCACTAAAGCCTTCACCACCCAACTGGTGGGCCTGTTGCTGCTGACCCTGTCCCTGGGCCAAGTGCGCGGCACCCTCGCTGAAGGTGTCGAAGCCACCCTGGTGGAAGAACTGCGCCGCCTGCCGACCCGCCTGGGCGAAGCCTTGGCCATGGACAGCACCGTGGAAAAAGTCGCCGAGCTGTTCGCCGACAAGAACCACACCCTGTTCCTAGGCCGTGGTGCGCAGTACCCGGTGGCGATGGAAGGCTCGCTGAAACTCAAGGAAATCTCGTACATCCACGCCGAAGCGTACCCTGCCGGTGAGCTGAAGCACGGCCCGCTGGCCCTGGTGGATGACGACATGCCGGTGGTTACCGTCGCACCAAACAACGAACTGCTGGAGAAGCTCAAGTCCAACCTGCAGGAAGTACGCGCCCGTGGCGGCCAACTGATCGTCTTCGCTGACGAGAAGGCCGGCATGACTAACGGTGAAGGCACCCACGTCATCAACATGCCGCACATCCACGACACCCTGTCGCCGATCCTCTACACCATCCCGCTGCAATTGCTGTCGTACTACGTCGCCGTGCTCAAGGGCACCGACGTTGACCAGCCGCGTAACCTGGCGAAGTCGGTGACGGTGGAGTAAGCCTTACTGACGTACCCAAAAGGTGGCTTTTGAGAATTAAAACGGTCGCATGCGAATTAAAACGGTCTCATGCGGCCGCTGAACCTCCTGGCCATCACATCTCAAGCCGAAGCTCCTCGCGCAGTGGCATCGGCAATTCAAGCGCGCGGAGAATTCGTATCGAATGACATTGAGGCCTGTGCTGAGGTTTCGGTGTTGATCTTCTGCCAACCAGGCGCTCTTCGCCTTGGTACTTTAAATAAAGCGGCTTTAAATAATGCTTCTACGTATTCAGCGCGATGAGTCAATACGTTCCTTTGTAGAGCGCAACATCTTTATTTTAGGAAAAGGCCTGTTTCCAAATTGGTATGTGTCTAAACGTATTACAACGGAAGACATCAGGTACATTGCATCGTTACTGAAATGGCATGGATGCTTTGGGTTCAATCGCGTTTTGCATAACCATACCCATCAACCGTTGCAGTCATTTTTTAAAAACTTTCAAGACATGGCCTATTCTGGCTCTAAATATATTGCTGAATTCGCAGATGTCGACCCTGCTTTTCCGAAGAGTTTGACCTTCTGTCCTGAATGCGTGAAGGCTGACTTGGCTACACTTGGTTTCTCATATTGGCGTAGGGCTTCCCTTGAATCTGTCGGCGTGTGTGCAATTCATAATGTCATTTTAGAGTCGATCTGCTCTCAATGTGATAGGCCATTTACCTCTCAAGGTCATAGTCGTAATGTTATGTGGGAGGGGTGTGGTGGAAAGTATCTTAGCGAAACCGCCACAAGGGTGAATAATAATCTCGCAGAGTTAAAGCGCGCACGGATAGTCGACGAAATTTATGAGTGCCAGTTTCACGTGTCATTGATTCCAGCCCTAGAAGCTCTGTCGATGAGATTCTCTTTAATCTCATCAAGGAAATCTTCGAAAACTCTCGACCAAGAAAAGCTGTTTAAATTATCGAATATCGTCTGTACCAGTCTCGTTCTAGTGAAAGAACATGCGATAAATAATGTTGCATTCTATTTTGAGCGCATCGACTTTGAAGCTATTATTGACTCAATAACTATGCTTTATGATAGTTTTCAGGACTTTTTGTCGGATGTCGTTGCACCCTGTGATCAACTACGTGCGTACACTTCATTATGGTCAACGTACAGGGCCGGGGGTCATGAGTCAGCCCATTATGTGGACGAAAACTATTCGCTTGGCGTTGGCTACTGGTATTGCCCGTATCCATCACCTTTATCTCTTGAATATGGTCGTGGCGATTACATTAGGACGCAGTCTCCGATAGCCTATGCATGCTGTTCATTTGTCGATGTAAAAGACGGTGGAGTGCAACGCGCGTCAAGCTGGGCGGATCCCCCACACCCCGCTATTCCGGTTATATGAACAGCGTTCTATCATGCCCATCAACCCTTATCGTTTTGTAAAAGTTCTCTTATAAGTAGTCTCGTCTTAGGATAATGCGTGCGTTTTTCTAATGATCGCGACAAGCTTGGAACTAGATTGTAAAGTGATAATTTACATAATCTCAGTTGGTGAAATTCGCCATGCACCTGACGCATCCTCGAAAGTATCAACTCCTGAAGTGCTACATCACGCTTGTCCCAGTCAATGGATGTGTAGTTTCCCAGCCTGCCGCATGGCAATTCCGAATTTCGCTCTAGCAACCAATCACGATCATTTCGATATAGCCAAGCGTATAAATTAGGTTTGCTCGATCGTAAATCGTTTGTGGACATGTGGCTGTTTTCTTTGATCGCACTGTCCCATTGGGCTCGAAAAGTACATAGATTTTCGCTGAGCTGTTTCTCTTGTCTTGACCGTTTTACTAATTGATCTGAAGATAGAAGGCGATTGACGGTGCTAATCGAAACTTTGAATTCAGAACAGATTTTATCTTTTGGGGCGCCCTTTTTCAGGCTCTCCAATATTGCAGTGCGTAATTTAGGTTTTAATTTTTTAGGCCTTCGACTAACTGAAGTTCTTATCTCACTGGTAGTAGGCCGTGGATCCTCTTCCGCGAAATAAACATTTTTAAGTTTAGCTGATGAATCAGCTTTACTTAGCACGTCGTATTGATCGATAAAGAGCTTAAGCCGTCCAAATATCCAAGTGATCAGCACCAGATGCTTTAGGGGATGGCATCTGCTACGAGCTTTGCGCGTCAGTTGTGCGATAAAAGCTGAGGCTTTTGACGGCGTAGTTGGGAGGGCGGTATATGGCGAATATGGTTGAATAAGCGATGCGTATTCGGCGAACGAGGTTACCGCCTTGTTTTGCACATCGAAGATTGCTCCAGAGAGAACGAGCGCATCTTTGTAAACGTTGGAGACGATATCCGGATCAAAGCAAAGTGATTTAGCAACAGACACAAGGTCGAGTACCGCTTCACTCATCGTTTTAAGAGCATTTTTAGCTACGTCGCTAGGATAGGGGCGCGAGTACGACTCAAACAGCTCTTCGCTCGGAAGAACCCATTTAAACCGACCCGACCACTGCCGATTCTCGATGCATTCCTTTAGAAGCTCTTCGTGAATGGGGCACAACACTACGCCTGGATATTGATGCGAAAGGTGCCAATAAGCGACACCCAGGGTTAGACGGTCCTCTCGCATGCAGGATGTGCATGCTTTCAAGGGATGTTCGGCTCCGAATCGACCGGTTACAAGGCCGAGACTGTACTTCATCGATCCAATTGCAGGGCTTTTCATCGCCAGGACTGCGTTGTCGATTCGATCTCTGCACTGAAATGGGATCAGCAGGGGGAGAATAGTGTGGTCATAGATAATCGATGTGGGTTCCCCCCAGAGGGCTGTCACCCGGGGATCTAGCGAGCTGACGTTACTGGGGAAGTCATGACTGATCGAACGCGGTGATGATCCGTACAGCCATTCTAACGTGCTGGAAGTGTCTAGGTGACCCAGAAATTGGTGTTGGCGGCTGCATAGACTGAAAAATGTCTCATCATCAAACCACCGCAAAATCGGGTCTGGCCGAGTCATGACCTACAGATCTATCAGTCGGATGGGGCTTTAGAATAGCCGAGGTTAATGGATCCTTAGAAATCACGATGAGGGATAACTACCGACTCTTTTAATTCCATTGCACGCTAAAGGTGCAGTGGGCACAGTATCCCAATCGTGATTACACGGAATTAACCTTCCATGCTTAGCTAAGGAATGCAGCGTCACACGCTTTACATCATGATTCTTTCTATTGTCATGCAACAATTTCAGGCGTTACCATAATTCGTTTTTTGTTTGCGATGCTTCGTCAATTTTCTGAATGGCAGACGCAGTAGAATTGCACTCCTGTTAACACCGGAAGTAATACTAGCATCTTACAAAGGAATACTTATCGCGTATCTATAATATTGATTTAGCAACTTAGAGACAGGGGACCCAAGCGCCAACTTGGGCCCCTGTGGATAAGTCAGATTAGACGGCTGACCTATCCATTCTCTATTCCTACCTGCACGACGTCAAGTCGCGCACGGTTTCGTTCGTCCACAGGAAAGTTGGTGTTATCCACAGAACTTACCCGTGTTCGAGCCCGCAATACTTGGGTTTTCATCAGCTTAAGAGTTTTATCCCCAAGCGATGTGAAGAAGTAAAGCCCAGAAATGGAATGTGTATATGACGCCGGAAGAACGAATTCAATTGATCCTCAGTCGCCAAAGCGGCTTTGACTGGGGCGACACGTACATCCCCTCCACCCTAGCTAAGCCACGCGAAGCTCCAAAGGGATCGCGTATTTGCAGGCTCAACAGCCGCAAGCTTGGTCGGGAAGTGCACGCGTTATCCACCCCTGAGAAAGTGTTCATCCAATTGGCTTTGTCCCATCCCGCTCTGTTCGATCTGCACGAGCAGAAAATGCTATGGCCGTTGGAATCCGGCAACCCATTGCGCGGTCACCCATTAATGAAAGGTGTTTTTCTGCCTTCGCTGAGAGGGACGGTCGAGGTCGCAAAAGACATTGGATTTAAGCATTACGAAATCGCTGTCGATTTACCCGACGGCCGCCGGACGAAAATTCCGTTTCCTTATCAGGGTGACCTGCTGCTTTACCTGAGAGGAGAGGAGGGCATTCCATACGCCGTCAACTGGACAATGAAAGATCGTAAAGAGGCATTTGGAGAACGCAGACTTTCGAGCCCGAAGACTCCGGTGCAGGAGAAGAAAGATCGGGATCATGCAACCCTTCGAACCAAGCTGGAAGATATGTACTACGCCAGCGCGGGTATACGAACTGTGCAAGTGTCTCTGGAGGAGCTTCCTCCCACAGTGATTGCTAATTTGGATTTGCTGTTCTCGACCCACGGGATCCCACTGACGCTCGAACGCAGCCTACTGGACGATTTCAGTGATGCTCTTCGAGAAGCTGTTAGCGATGGTGAGCCCGTTGCCTATCTGGCCATTAAATATGCGAAACGTTGGGGCCGACGTGACCAATTTATTACGAAAATCTACCAGGACATCTGGGAGCGCAAGCTCACCATCAATTTCTTCAAGCCAATCCTGATTGATCATCCTTTATCGACAGATGACGGTGATCTCCTGAAGGTGTACGGAACCCTCTTTCAGGAGAAGGAATCATGATGGCTGGTGCCAGGCTTATTGCTCCCGAGGGTTTTTGTTGCCTGGAGAAAGGCAAGATATATCACTTCCTTCACAGCAATGGTGGCACCAATCGGGTGCGACTGGTCAATTTCTGCGACGACGGTCGTAAGATCAGATCGCATCTGATCACTTTCACGAGGTTTGAATTCGAAGAAGCGCTTGAAGCCGGCTTTATTCTGGAGGACGGCCCGGCGGATAAAATCCCCCCGTGGCTAGCGCCGGTCGATGGACTCTCTGTAGCTCAGCGAGAGATGCTGCGTATTTCAACCACAGAGAGCTACGACCAGAAGGTTAACCGGCGTTTCGCAGCCATTTCCGAACTCGTTCTCCAGCTAGGCGAAATTCTGGCAAGCGATAACCCGGATGACATCATTAACGCTCATGCCAAGACCCTGAAGCCTTTGCAAAATACCTCACGCTTGCGGCTCTGGTTCTATACGTACATCGTTTTTGGTCGCAATAAGTGGTCATTGATGCCGCCCCTTCATCGTATCGGCGGCTGGGATCGTGATGACCCTTCGTATGTCCGCAGGCTGGGACGCCCTTCTCCAAAGGGCAAGTATTGGGGCTTTCGAGCAGACGCCGAAATGAAGGAAAAGATAATTGAAGGTTATGTCGAGTTTAGGGCTCCGAATAAGACAGCTAACGACATCTACAGTGAAATAGTAACGAAGAAGTTCGGCTGCAACGCCGTAAAGAGGAATGGCAAAATTGAGTTCATTCATCCTGATAACGAGCCGTTCCCTACGCGTTCTCAGATCAGAACTCAAATAGAGCGTCGATTCAGCCCAAGACAACGCTCTGTTGCCGTCAGAGGTGAGCACAAAACTCGTGCCAATACCGGCTCCCAAGGAAGCTTTGCTGACCGCTTACTTAATGTAAATCAACGTGTTGAGTTTGATGGCTACTACATATCTGAAAAGCTCTCAGGCATTTCGGAAGGAAGCGCGGTTGATAGTTTTTGTGTCGTTCGAGGAGTTTGCGGCCTTTCAGGACTCGTGGTGGGGATAGGCTTCGCTGAAGGCAAGGAGACTATGGATGCGTACAAAATGTGCCTACTTTCAATGGCTGCCAATAAAGTCAAATTCGCGGAGTTGTTTGGGCTAACTATCGGGCCCGACGAGTGGCCAAGTGAGGGCCTTTCACGCGGGATCGTCTTTGACCGCGGACCGGGAGCGAACTTTGACGTGGAATCGGCGATTAACTGGCTGGGTACCTTTGAAACCACCCCTGTATTTTCGGGGCAGTCCAAGGCCACCGTCGAGGCATCTCATCCACGTGACAAGAAGTCATTGGACCAGCCTACCTATGTACATAGTCGGCTTAACTTCGTTCAGATGGCTAAGCGGGAGATCCTCCAAGTCCTTATGGACAACCGCGGGTCTGATGCCAGCGGTCGCTTGGACGATGAACTGGTCCTCGCTGGAGTCATGCCCACCCCTCTCGCGATTTTCAACTACTGGGATCAACGAGGTCGAAACTCTGCGGACAGTATGCAACTCCACACTGCGATTCGAGAATTTCTCGCTGTGCGCCCTGCAGCAATTCGAAATGACGCCGTGTATTTTTACGGTCGCAAATATAGATCTGCGGAGCTTGTTGCCACTGGGGTATTCGATCGAGTCGCGAAAGACGGCGTGATAACCACTACTGCATACACGCTAACTATGTGCGTCCGCCATATTTGGATCGAAGTAAACGGTAGGCTTTATGAGCTGGATTTCATACGTTCTCAACGAACTCTCGATGGGACCGTGGACATCTCGCTACGTGACTTGCAGTTGTATGATCAAATGCGGCGCGATGGAAATGCTGCTTTTTATGATGAAATTCCTGCTGTTCAGCAGTTTTTTAAAAATCGGTTCAAACAGGAAACTGGAGAGGACTGGCATGCCGGGGATAGGAGAACTGGGCGCCCTGCGAAAAACGCATCAGCGCAACGTGATGAAGCAGATTACGATCGCTTTATGGGAAAGGCCAAATGAACAAGTTGATCGTTGACCGGTTCAGTGAATGCCTGGACATAGAGAAGATCCGCGCGAAGGTCACGGTCAGGCCTGACCCCGTTGCTGCGCTTGATTCCCTTGATGCCTTGATTGCCTCTGAGCAATTGGCAGGTACGTTGAAGCAGATCTTCATTCCCAATGAGTTCTCGCTAGCTTTCATACGGGAGATGGTTGGTAGAGCATCGATGCACAGCCAGATGCTATTCAAAAGTGAGGCGGAGTACGCATCGAAGGTCTTCAATCCGCCCGAGGTTGAAGTTTCTCCGGTCTGCCTCACCGGCCTGGCTGGCGTTGGTAAAAGCCAAACCATTACTGCTCTACGCAAGGTATTGCCTTTACCAACGGATTTTTCCTGTGACCTATACGAAGGGACCGTAACCTTGGTGTCTCACTGGTATGCGAGCGCACGTGGTAGGGCAAGCGGTAAGGCACTGCTCGAAGACTTTGTTTTCGGAGATGGCAAGCGAATAGGCAGAACCACAGTTGCTCAGTTACTGAAGGAGTCGCGCCGCAGGGCCAACAGAGATGGCGTTTCTCTTGCGCTGTTAGAAGAGATGCAACACACCAACGCCGGCTCTGGTGCTGCAAAGGTGACTGAGATTTTGCTTACCATGGCCGCAATTGGCTTGCCGATGGTTTTTGTCTGCAACTACAGCCTGGCTCACAAGCTGCTTGGACGAAACAGCGAGGACAAGCAGCGCCTGCTCACTGATCCCCGAATCATGTTGCCGGACGATCCTGATAGTGCGGATTGGCGCAGTTACGTTGCTGAATGCAGCAGAGTGAGCAACGGCTATATCAAAGCCGACGTCGGTGAGCTGGCCGTTGAGCTGTACCGCTGTACTTTTGGGATCAAGCGACTAGTGGTGCTGTTGTTGAAGCAGGCATACGTGGAATGCCGCAAAGCGAACCGGCGGTGGGTGAATCTGATCGATATCACTCGTGCGTACCGTTCTGCAGCATACACAGCAAGTGCCGCTGAGGTCGAAGAGCTACAGCTACAGGCGATGAGCAATCGCAAAAAGCAGAAGCACAAGGACTTGCAATGCCCCTTCGATCTGCCCGATGCGATGAAGTCAAACGTCGTAGATTTCACCCGTGCAGATCGTAGCGAACGTGTGATTGCGACTGTCTTTCAATCCGCGTTGAGCGAGAAAGAACGAGCAGCAGTTAGAGATATGGATACCCTGGGGATTGACGCGCCTCAGGCAGTTAAATCGCCCCGTCGCGCTCCAGTTTTGAATCTGACTGATGAGGAGAAAGCGAGTGCTTTCCTTGAGTATAAGGACAACGTGGCACGTCCCAAGCCAAAACGACCAATTTAACAAGCTAAATAAAACAGGTGTGCTTTCAGCAGTCTATCCCCAGTGTTAACCGCTTTTTCACTTTGTTAACCATCTTGGTTTACACAGTGAAAATTCGGTTTATCGACCCGAAAGTGCAGCGCGAATGGAATCGCCTTCCTCCAGGATAGCGCTCAACGGATCGCCGCCTTGGCTAAAAACGGCTGAACGCTTGCCTGAGGAGTCTCCAATGTCTATCACGACAAAAACCGCACTGTTGAATGTCGCGGAAACACAGATGCGCTCCAGAGGTTACTCAGCGTTCAGTTACGCCGACCTAGCAGCACAGATCGGCATCAGGAAAGCCAGCATTCATCATCACTTCCCGACCAAGGAATGTCTGGGCGCGGAATTGATCAGGGATTACATCCATCGATTCACAGAGACGCTTGGCTCGATAAAAACCAGGCATCCCGATCCGCTGTTGCGGCTACGTGAGTTTTCGCGGCTGTTCGTCGCCAGCGCCCATGGCGGGCTGCTGCCGTTGTGTGGTGCATTGGCGGCAGAAATGGCCGCATTGCCCATCTCGCTGCAAGAGCTCACTCGGGAATTCTTTGAGTCTCAGCTTGACTGGCTGACCACCCATCAATGATGCCGTCCAACTGCACCACTGGTTGCTGGATAAACCCGTTGAGGAATACGCCTTCATGCTGCTGAGCACGCTAGAGGGCTCAAGCCTCATCGATTGGGCATCGGGCCCGATCAACCTACCCTTTAGCTGGCTTTGACCATTTGCTTGAGTCGCTGGCAATGCGGTCTTCATATCTTCTCGCAGGATGACTTATGCAATACGAGCCATACCGAGAATCACTTCTAAGCATCCCACAGAGAAGAAAGACGTCCATTTCTCATATTGCCCGTGTAGCAAAACGAAAAGTGCTGCGACGACTCTTGGTCGAGTATTGGTTGATCTTGGTACGGTGTGGTGAATCAAAACTCGACAAAAGCGAAACGATTATAAAGCTATACGCTACACTCTCGCCAAATTCCGTAACAGAACACTCCCTGAGCGAATCAAAACCGTGGAATACCTTTCTGAAATCTTGAAGATCCTGGATGGAGCTCTCAAGGCAAATGCCAGCATGGCCTCCAACTATGCTGGCCTCTTGGCTGACAAGCTTGAGAGTGATGGTGATAAGAAACAGGCCCGCATGATCAGAGAGCGACTGGCGCGAGCACCTGTCGCTCTAGCCAGCGCGCAAGATGCTGCCAACGGGCTCAGCTTGTCGAATCTGCCTACCGACGGTGAAAGCCACCTGCATACGGTGGACGTAAGCTATCCGGCACTGGACCATGAGTTGCTGATTCTTTCGAGCGCCGTAGATAGCCGCATTCAGGAGTTCCTGGCGAACATCAATCGATATGATGATCTAGCCAGAGTCGGTGCCGCTATGCCAAGTCGACTGCTGACCTATGGGCCTCCAGGCACTGGCAAAACACGTCTTGCTCGTTACGTCGCAGCCAATCTTGGGATGCCACTTCTCACTGTTCGATGCGACACTCTGATCAGCAGTTTGCTGGGCCAGACCAGCCGAAATCTGCGTCGGGTGTTCGAATTCTCACAGCAGCGGCCCTGCGTCTTGTTTCTGGATGAGTTCGATGCGCTGGCTGGAGCTCGTGGCAATGAGCGCGACGTGGGCGAACTGCAGCGGGTGGTCATCGCATTGCTTCAGAACATTGATGCAGTGCCTGATAACACGATTATTATCGCAGCAACCAACCACGATCAGCTTCTGGATCCTGCTGTATGGCGTCGTTTTAGCTTCCGGATCCCGCTGGGCGAACCAGACTTTGCGCTGCGCACCTTGCTATGGAAGCAGTTCCTAGCACCGTTTAATTCCGAGGAATTGGATTTCTCCAACTTGGCTAAGGTTTCCGCAGGTATCACCGGCGCAAACATTGAACAGGTTTGTCTTGATACCAAGCGCGCGGCAGTGCTTTCTAACAAAACAGAAATAGATGAGGGCCAGTTGCTCCGCCGATTGGGTTTAAATCTTGCGCTGAGTGGTGGCCGGGTGCTATCTACTGTGGAGTCTGAAATACGGTGGCTTAATGGATGGGCACCTCGATACTTCTCCCTAAGAACATTAGGGCGGCTGTACGACCTGTCGACTAGGCGTATTACCAAGATCCTTAAGGAGGAGATCGTAAGTGGCCCGGAAGAACTTGCCCCCGGGGCATTCGCTGAATGCCAGGGTTGAAAACCCCTTTATCCATATCCCGTTCCAAGCACGGGATCTCAACGCTGTAGATGGCAACGCCAGAAGCCCAAAACCGCTACTGGATGTTGATGAGGCCTACCGCCAAGCCCTCTCGATGGGCTTGGCAAGCGCTATGACAGCGCTTTCGCGAGAGAAAGCACTTCATCCCCAAGCACTGACGCACTTGGTTCTCAAGCTGCGAGAACAGGGAATCGCTAAAACCCACAGACCTATAAAGTTGGCTGAAGAAGCCAGCCTCCAACCTGCAGGCCATGCTCGTATCAACGAAATGCTTGTCGGTGCGTCGTCGAAAAGCCTGAACGACTTGAATAAAGTGATTCTCCAGCGCGGAACGCAGAAAATTCTTCATAACCTGAGCGTAATCGAAGAAATTCAGCCTTGGAGCCGTGAGCGACGTAATCCAGAAGGCAGCGCGCGACTGTTGGAGCACGGCCGAGCGGTGTTGCGACTTTTCCAATATCAGCACGATGCTTTCAATGCCTATAACTATGAGACCGTGCAGCGCACGCTTAAGTTGTTATCACTCCCGTTTATTGAAATTCCCCAAGGCCGAGGCTTGCCAGTATTCGCCATTCGAGACCTAGACAAGATTCAAAATGACCATCTTGAGTTGCTGCTCGATTTCCCCGGTATACGAACAGTATTCGCCGAGCCTGTATTCAGGCCACGCCAGGCTGTTGCCACACCTCAAAGCGGCGGGAATGCCGCTCAGGCTTCAGCCGATCTGGACGGTCTGCCGACAGTTGGGGTTTTCGATACCGGGGTGAGTCCCTCGGCCAAAGCAATCGCTCATTACGTTACGTCACGTGACCCGTACGTACTGCCCCCGGATACCAACTACGAGCACGGCACTGCGGTTGGATCATTGGTCGCCGCCGGAGCTCATTTCAATAATAAGCACACGTGGCTGCCTTCAACGCCCGCGTTGATTCATGACGTATGTGCGTTGGAGGTAGGTGGTTCCAACATGTCGGATTTGGAGCTGCGTCTTAGCCAAGCAGTACGCCGGCGCCCCGACGTTAAGATTTGGAACATTTCGATCGGTGGCGATCCATGTGACGAAAGCCTATTCAGCGATTTCGCCATGACGATGGATGAGCTAAGCGACAAGTACCAAGTGCTCTTCGTGGTTGCAGCTGGGAATTACAACGACGAGCCTCGGCGGCAGTGGTTAACGCCTGCGACTTTGACGGACAGGATTTCTTGCCCAGGTGAGTCCGTGCGGTCACTGACCGTCGGCTCGATCTCGCATATTGATGCGGCTGACGCGCTGTCTGCCGTCGGCCATCCAGCTCCATACTCGCGCTCAGGTCCTGGACCGGTATTCACACCCAAACCCGACATCACCCATGTAGGTGGAGGTGTACATGCCCCGTGGAACGCCGGTCAGGCAAGCCTCTTAGTTCTAGGTCCTACCGATCAGTTGCATTATTCGTTCGGAACTAGCTATGCGGCACCGTTGGCGTCGAGCATGGCGGCTCATGCTTGGCGGGCCATCGCCGGTCGTCCTGGTCTTGATCCGTCGCCATCGCTGGTCAAGGCGTTAATGATTCATGCCGCTCAGCTTTCATCGCCCGATTACGATGCCTACCATCGCCGCTACCTCGGCGCTGGGCGGCCAGATGATGTATTGAAAGCGCTCTACGATTCTAATGACAGCTTCACGTTGGTGTTCCAGGCCAATCTAGTTCCTGGAAACATGCGTTGGCGGAAGGCCAACTACCCTATGCCGGACGTGCTGATGGATGGGGACAAGTTCCGCGGCGAAATCATCATAACGGCCGCTTATGCTCCACCGCTGGATCCGAACGCAGGGAGTGAATACGTACGGGCGAACATTGAGTTGAGCTTCGGACTCATCCATGGCGAGACAATCAAGGGTATGGTTCCTATGGATAGCGATGAGGGACGAAGTGGTTATGAGGCTGCTCAGATCACATGCGGTAGCAAATGGTCACCCGTAAAAGTGCATCGCAACAGCTTCCCGAGAGGCGTCACAGGTGAGCAGTGGGGGCTACAGGCGACTGCTCTTCTGCGTGCATATGAGCCAGCTCTGATAGAGCCTTTGCCAGTCCACATCATTGTCACTGTTCGCTCACTGGACGGAGATCCACAGGTTCGCGCAGCGGGCCTTCGAGCCCTTGCCCAGACCAACTGGGTGAACACACCACTGCCTGTGCGAGTACCGCTCCGCGTGTGATTAAGATTATTGGCGTAGCCTGATAGATATCGAACGTAAACTCTGGGTCGTATTTTCTATCTACCAGCTCAAGAGGCCCATGAGGAGACAGGGATGTTCAATTTGCTAGTTGCTGGCCATAGTGAGATGTGGGAAACGCCGCCGTATTCATTTGGGTTAGGACGATTCAAAGAGTACAGCGGTATTGATGCCGCTGCGATAGATCCGGCTCGCCCTGAGTCTATGCGCCGCCTGGAAGAGGTGCCCACCCTACTGATGTATGAGGTGGGCGCCGGCGGACCTCATGCCCGAGTAGTTCGTCATGGACGTATACGGAATATCTCACGCAGGGCGAACGAACTGACATTTGCTTTTGAACTTGACCAACAACATGCCTTCCTAGATAGGTCACAGGTTCTCGGCATTGCTGATCGCCTTGGAATCGATCAATTCGAGAAGCATCGTACACACTGGGCAATCAAGGATGGTGAACTCCCCCCTGAACTAATTGCGACGGGAGCTGCTGAACGTGTACAGCGTCCTGTCACCGTTGTCGCCGCCGAATTCACCGAAGCAAAACGCGAGCGCCGAGGTCCTGAAGCGGCCGACCTCGAAGAAGAGCTTGGGGGTTATCCGCCATCGCTGGAGAAAGCGATGGCATTGCTCCCAGCTCGAATTCTTCAGCACCCAACACCCGAACTCTTTCCAATTCTTGGAATTGAACCTCGTACAGCCGAAGGACGTAATGCATTGGTGGCTGTACTCGCCCGAGATGCCAGGGGCCGGCAATTGCCGCAGGACTGGTCCTTTTCCATTGCTTGGTTCCTTAGCCTTTATGGCAGCGCCACCGAGAGAGCTCGGCTTAACACGGCCCTATCTGATTGCGCGCAACGCTTGATCGAGCTAGGAGGGGATGAGTCAGAACGAGACGGGCTAGTCGAGGAGATTGGATATGCGCTTTGGCGAAGTAGTAGAAACCGCATGCTTATCGGGCGTCTTCGCCGAGAAACCGCCGTGCTTACTGATCGGCTGATCAGGCGACAGGAGCCGTTAGGTTGCTGGCGGGATCGATCTGGCGGTGATTCCATTGAAAGCGTACGAGCCACGGCGTTCGCTACAGTTGCCCTACAGCGCATAGGGGACGACCGGTATCATCAAGCGATTGGGCAGGCCGTTGCTTGGCTCTTGACCACAATCTTGCCCGAGAGCGGAGCTTTTCCACGGGATACTATCAACCGCGAGCCCGACCTCATCAGCACAGTTTTGGCGCTGGAAGCAATTCGTAGGTCGGATCAAGCAGATGAAATTCCTCATGTTCTCGAAGCTGGAGAGACTTGGTTAGTGGCTGGGCAGACGATTCTCGGGGGGTGGGAGGCTGAACCATGGACTGAGAATTTTACGGCTGGGGTAATTTTGGATTATTTGGCTAACAGGGGCCAAATGCTTGCGCAAGTAGACGGGTTTCTGTTGATGGCCCGAGATTTCTTCAGAAAAGCGGAAGAACTGCAATTGGAGGGTGGAGCGAATAATCGCCGGCTTGCTGCGATTGCCACTGTTCACGCTGTGGAGATGTTTCTTTATGGACTTTTCGAGCGGCGCGAAGATCTGGCCCTTTCAGCCTTCAAAGAGAATGGAACTGAGACTCTTGGGCCCCGTGAGGCATTGCGGGCGTTGCAAGACGCTCTTCAGCGAATTGGCGTATTAACACCTCCTCAGCGCCTACCCCATCGCGATAGGATCAGCGCCCTTATCGGTCGTAGGGACGGCATCATCCATCGCGCGCATGAGGTGAGTGAAGCCGAGCTGTCGGAAGGCATGCGCGATGCAAGGAGCTTTATAGACCGTTTCGCAAAATTATTGTTGAACCTAGATCTATTGCAATAGAAGGGCGGCGTGTCCTAGGAACAACGGCGATTCAATCCCTCAACCATCCTCCGGTGCCCTGAGTTCCGGAGGATCGCACCGGAGGTTCGTCCGTAGAGTTAATATTTGGGGATGAAAAGCTAAAAAATCACTGTTCGTGAACCAATTCAAGATCACAGAAGACCTTGATTTTCTCTATCAACCTTATGATTTTAAAGTGTTTTTTTGTATTTTTTTTTGAAAAGCGCGTCACCTATATCTAGAGAGAGCTGTTCCGAATTCGGTAGAAAGGTCTCATCAGAAGCCATTTTGAGATCTACCAAAATGAATAACTTTCGCAAAGCTGTAGAAGCACTGGAAAGACTCGCATCTACCCCCGGTGTCAGGATAGTTGTCGCCTCTCCTGATTTACCCCCAAAGAGCATACCGAGGGCGGAAAGAGGCAGGTTGTGACGTACTATTCACCCGAACG